>JAKPSJ010000013.1 GCA_029555345.1 Methanobacteriota archaeon
GACTCCCGCCTCCTCGATGTGCTCCATGATACCGCCGATGAGAACGTCGGACCCGTCGCAGACAGCATCGACATCGAGCTCGATGGCGTTCTGGAGGAACGAGTCTATGAGGACGGGGTGGTTCCTGCTGACCCGCACGGCCTCCTTCATGTAGCCCTCGAGTTCGATCTCGTCGTGGATGATCTCCATGGCCCGGCCGCCGAGGACGTAGGAGGGGCGGACGAGAACGGGATAGCCGATGGACGCAGCCTTCTCCCGCGCCTCCCCGAGGGAGTGGGCAGAGCTGTTCGGGGGGCTCGGGATACCGAGCCTGTCCAGGAGGAGGCTGAAGCGGTCCCGGTCCTCGGCGATGTCCATGGAATCGGGGGACGTCCCCATTATCTTCGTGGGGAGCCCGATCCTCTGGATCTCCTCGAGGAGGGGCACGGCGAGGTTGACGGCGTTCTGGCCCCCGAACTGGACCATGACACCCATGTAATTGTCCTTGCGCAGGATGTCGACGATATCTTCGAGCGTCATGGGCTCGAAGAAGAGCCGGTCGGAGGTGTCGAAGTCTGTCGAGACCGTCTCGGGGTTGTTGTTGACGATGTGGACCTCGACCCTCTCCTCCCGGAGTGCCTTGACGGCGTGGACCGTGCAGTAGTCGAACTCGATCCCCTGGCCGATGCGGATCGGCCCGGACCCGAGGATGAGGACCTTGGGGGAGTCGGTCCGGGGGATCTCGCACTCGGTGTCCCACGTCGAGTAGAAGTAGGGTGTGCGCGCCGGGAACTCTGCCGCGCACGTATCAACGATCTTGTAGGTCGGGTCCCCCGTCATCTCCCTGACCTGGCCGGGGGAAAGGCCTGTCAGCGATGCGATCTCGGATGCGCAGAACCCGTACCTCCTGGCCTTCGCGATATCCTCCTTCCCGGCGGACTCCCGGAGCCGCCTCTCCATGTCCACGACGTTCTTCACCTTCTCGATGAAGAACGGCGAGATGTGCGTCAGTTCGGATATCTCCTCGACCGTGAACCCTGCACGGACCGCATCGAAGAGCGTGTGGAACCGCTCGTCCGTCGGGCGGGAGAGGATCATGCGTATCTCGGAGGGGGTCGTGTGGGCGTCCATGTCGGTGTCCAGGGACCGGAGGGCCTTCTTGAGCGCCTCCTCGACGCACCGCCCGATCGCCATCACCTCGCCGGTGCTCTTCATGGAGGTGGTCAGTGTCCGGTCCGCGTTCCTGAACTTGTCGAACGGCCAGCGGGGCACCTTCACCACGATGTAGTCGATGGCGGGCTCGAACGATGCGGGCGTGCACCCCGTCACGCTGTTCATGATCTCGTCAAGCCGGAGCCCGATTGCTATCTTCGCCGCGACCCGCGCGATGGGATACCCAGTCGCCTTGGAAGCGAGGGCGGACGACCGGGAGACGCGGGGGTTGACCTCGATGACGCGGTATTCGCCATCCTTGTACGCGAACTGGATGTTGCACCCGCCCTGGACGTCGAGCGCCCTGATGATCCTGATTGCAGCGGATCGGAGCGCCTGGAACTCGTCGTCCCGGAGGGTGAGGATGGGTGCGACGACCACGCTCTCGCCCGTGTGGATGCCCATTGCGTCCACGTTCTCCATGCCGCACACGATGATGCAGGTATCTGCAGCGTCGCGCATCACCTCGAACTCGATCTCCTTCCACCCGACGACCGACTCTTCGACAAGCACCTGGTGGATGCGCGACCGGGTGAGCCCGATCTCGACGATCCTGGAGAGTTCCTCCCTCGTGTACGCGATACCCCCGCCTGATCCGCCGAGGGTGTAGGCGGGCCTGATGATCGCGGGGAGCCCCACGGTCCGAAGCGCCTCCTCGAGCTGGTCCATGCGGTTGAGGATCATGCTCCTCGGGACAGGCTCCCCTATCCGATCCATGAGCGCACGGAACTTCTCCCGGTCCTCCCCCTGGTATATCGCCTCGAGGGGAGTCCCCAGGATCTCGACTCCCGCAAGCGCGCCGCGTTCCGCGAGCTCTGCGGTCATGTTGAGCCCCGTCTGCCCGCCCATGCCGGAGAGGATACCGTCTGGCCTCTCTTTCTGGATGATCTTCTCGATGATCTCCGGCTTGATCGGCTCGATGTATATCTCGTCGGCCATCTCGGGGTCGGTCTGGATGGTGGCGGGGTTCGAGTTGACGAGGACGACCCTGACGCCCTCTTCCCGGAGCGCCCTGCATGCCTGCGAGCCCGAGAAGTCGAACTCGGCTGCCTGCCCGATCTGGATCGGTCCCGAGCCTATCAGCAGGACCTTCCTGATATTTGGTTTCTTCGGCATCAGGAGAGCCTCCGGAACATCGTGTCGAAGAAGGGTATCTCGGTGTCCCTCGGCCCCCCGTGTGCCTCGGGGTGGAACTGGACGCAGGTGATGTCGAGGTAGGTGTCCTCGAACCCCTCGAGCGTCCCGTCGTTGACGTTCTCGTAGATGACGGACGCCCCCTCGGGGAGGGTATCGGCATCGACAGCGTACCCGTGGTTCTGGGTCGTGATGTAGATGCTCCCGTCCTTGTACTGGACAGGCTGGTTCGTGCCGCGGTGCCCGAACTTCATCTTGTAGGTCTTCGCCCCGAGACCGAGGGCGCAGACCTGGTTTCCCATGCAGATGCCATAGATCGGGAGTGTCCCTGCCAGTTCCCTGACGCACCGCACCGCGTGCGTGGCAGCGACCGGGTCGCCGGGTCCGTTGCTGATGAAGAGCGCATCCGGCCTCGATTCCATTGCCTGGTCCGGGGTGCAGTCATGGGGGTAGACGTAGACATCGGCGTCCCTGTGCCGGAGGCTGACCAGCATGTTCTTCTTCAGCCCGAGGTCGATGAAGGCGATCCTCTTCCCCTTGCCCGGGATGCGGTAGGGTTGCCGGCAGGAGACATCCGGGACGAGCTGGACCTCGGAGAGGGGTGGAGTCTCCCTCGCCAGCTCGATTGCACGGTCGGAGTCGTCGTCCCCGACGACGAGCCCGGCCCGCATAGACCCCTTCACCCTCGTCCTGATCGCGAGCATCCGGGTGTCGACGCCCTGGATCCCGAGGAGCTGGTTCTCCTCGAAGAAACTCGAGAGCGACGGCCGGGCCTCGGGGATGGGGCAGGCCTCCCGGACCACGCACCCGCGTGCCCAGACCCTCGCCGACTGGAAGTTCATCCTGTCGACGCCGTAGTTCCCGATCGTCGGGAACGTGAACATCAGGATCTGTCCATGGTAGCTCGGGTCCGTGAGTGCCTCCATGTAGCCGCCCATCTGGGTCGAAAAAACAAGCTCGCCCGCACACTCCCCCTCGCTCCCAAACCCTTCACCGGCCACCCGCGTGCCGTCTTCGAGGCCCAGAACCGCCTTCATGATTTCCATAGAAGGTGTGCGGGAATAGTTTTAATAGGTGTCGGGAGCGAAAAAAAGGCGCGATCGTCTCCTTTTTCTCCCCGCGATCCCGGTTCACACGTACTACTGGCGGAGGGGTACGGGAGGACCGGTTTTCATCCTGCATCAGACCTCCTGGAAGAGGCAGAAAAGGTCATCGAAGTCTATGCGCCTGTTCTGGTTGTAGTCGAAGGGATTTTGTGTGATATTCCCTTCGATCCAATCGATGTGAATGAAATAGAGGACAACGTCGTCGAAGTCGGTCCGCCCGTTCCCGTTGATGTCCTCGCAGAATCCGTCGTTGTCAGGGTCGCCTGGCAGTGCGTTCTCTCCAGGGAAAGAAACGAGGGCGGGGGCCAGGACCGCCACGCGGCCTGGTCTGCTCGTAGAAGCAGTTCCCGCTCCCGACACGACCGTGAAGTTCACGGTATAATTGCCGGGGTAGCGATAGAGGTGAACAGGGTCCCGCTCTTCCGATGTGTTCCCGTCGCCAAAGTCCCAGGACCACGACGTGGCATTTTGGCCGGTCAGGTCCGTGAAAGAGACCACGAGCGGGGCGGACCCCGAGTCAGGCGTGCAGTTGAAATCGGCGGCTGGTACCGGGGGAATGCCGGGTGTTGCGGTCGGAGTGGGTGCCGGGGTGAATGCCGGACCCGGCGTCGGCGTGGCAGTCGGAGTTGGAATGCGGGACGCGGTGAGCTCCAGCCACCTCGTCACCCCCGGGTAGTAGAGTGAGGTGTCATCTGCACGCTGGCCGTTGACAGAAAAGGTGATCATCACGAGGTCCTCTCCCGCGAGATCCCCTTCGAGCGGCTGGACGACCAGTTTCTCTCCAAACATGCAGTCACTGCCATACATCCCCCGTTCATTTGTCACGATACTGCCTCTCACGTTTCCGTCTATCATGGCGGTGATAACGGTACCCGGAGGTGCAGGGCTGCCATAAAGTGTCACCGATCCGAAAAACTTGCAGGGTAGAGGAGTATCCGCCTTCACGGCCGCAGGGAGGCAGCAGAGGAGAGCGCAGATGAAAAGAAAGACGAGAAAGGTCCGGGTTTGGGGAATCACCACACCTCCAGCCTTCTTCCCGTTAAACGCCTTAATATATAAACATTCTCTCGTTTCCGGGACATTTATCCCTCGATTGGAGAAAGGGGGCGGGTATGAAAAGAAGAAGCGGGTGTGGGGGCGGCAGCCCCGGCTCATACCCAATTGGCTCTTCGCTAACTTGAGTGGGGGATCAAGTACGAGTGGAGGCTCTTCCGCCCACACACCCCCGGTGCGATGCATCCCGCCGCCCCCGAAGGGCGCCCCGGCGGCGGTTCAATGACTAGCAAAACCAGGAAAATCACAATACCTGTACAGGCTCATGGATTCAGAGCCCAATGTTCATACCACTTGAACTGACGAAGAGCCACTCAATTACCCGCTCAAAGCAACAAAGGACCTGACCTATTGCGATTTTCTTTCTCTCACTGATCTTTCCTCTCGAAACCGAAATTGAAAAGAAAATGAAGAGTTTTTTTGAAAATAAAAATATTAATGAATTTAAAATGCGATAAATCAGTAGATATGACCGTTCCAAGCAGGATATTTTTCACGAAGGGGGTGGGTGTTCACAGGGACAGGCTTGCCTCATTCGAGCTTGCGCTGCGCAAGGCAGGGATCGAGAAGTTCAACCTCGTCTACGTCTCGAGCATCTTTCCCCCCAACTGCAGGATCGTCTCTGTGGAGGAAGGGTGCCGCCTGCTCGAACCGGGAGAGATCACGTACTGCGTGATGGCAAAGAACGAAACCAACGAGCCTAACCGCCTCATATCGGCAGCGATAGGCCTTGCACTCCCCAAGGACGCGAACGAGTACGGGTACCTGTCGGAGCACCATGCCTATGGGGAGACTGCAGAGAAAACGGGAGATTATGCCGAGGACCTCGCGGCAACGATGCTCGCGACGACCCTCGGGATCGAGTTCGATATCAACAAGGCCTGGCAGGAACGGGAACAGATCTACAAGGCAAGCGGGAAGATAATCAAGACGACGCAGATATGCCAGTCAGCGCAGGGTGACAAGAAAGGGTTCTGGACGACCGTGATCGCAGCCGCGGTCTTCGTCACCAACAGGAGCTAGATGAACCTGACCGTCCCGTCGGCGGTCTTCACGCTTATTTTTCCCTTGTCCGAGGGGTAATAGACGATCGTCCTCCCCTGGACACCGCCCGTCTCTTCTGCAGCGATCCTGATGTTGGACCTCTTGAGCTGGAGCTTGACAGCCTCGATGTTCCTGTCCCCGATGTTGAGGTTACCGGAGAAAGACTGGAACATGGAAGCGCCCCCGACGATCTTCGCGACGAGCGCGCCGGGTTTCGATCCCTGGCGCCCGATCTCCCCGACGAGGAGTCCGACTGCAGTATCGGCATATTTTGCCGGGCGGTCCGTTCGTCCCTGCGAGTCAGGGAGCATGACATGGGCGAGCCCCCCGATATCCCTCTCCGGGTCGTGGATCACGAGGCCTATGCAGGAGCCGAGGCCGATGGAAGACATCGCAGTCCTCCCGACATGGTACTCTCCGATCCCCACTATTACGACCTGGTCGTTGAGGGCCTGCATTTTTTCCCGTCACTTCATCAGGTTCTCGAGCATGCCGATGATCTCGTCCAGCATTGGCTTGTTCGGCAGGAGGAAGAGGTTGCTCGCGATCTTGTACTGGTCACTGTGGAGTTCCGTCCGGAATATGACGACCTGGTCGATCTGGGCATACTCCTGGGCAGCCAGGATGGACTGGAATGCTGCAATCGGCATATCGATGACGAGCGACGGCGGCGAGGGGAGCATGACGATGGAGAGGAGTGTCGCGGCCGCATCGAGGAACGCGGAGACCATGATGTTTCCTATCTCCAGCAGTGCACTCTGGTCCATCTCCGTCAGTTCGCGTTCGAGATCCGTCATCCCGAGCATCGCGTTCGTCAACCGTATGACCGAGTTCTTCGGTATGTGCAGGAGAACGTAACCGCCTCCCGAGACCTCTCCCGTTATCTGGAAAACGACGAGGGCTGCAGGCTCGTCGCTCACGTGCTCATGGATTTTCCCTATGTCGATCACATATATCTCGGGGACCTCCATCTCGATGTTCGTCATGAGCATCGTGGAGAGGGTTGTCGCGGCATGGGCAGCCCCGATGTTCCCCAGTTCCCTCAGTGCATCAGATTGCTGACTGTTGAGCATCTTTCTCTCTCCCTGATCATGTCTCCTTGATAAGAGAGGTCACGTCCAGGACGGGGACGACCTCGCCATCGCCGGGTATAGTGACGCCCGAGATCCCCCTGACGGTTCCCACCACCTTGGAGAGTGGCTTGATGACGACCTCCTGCTGCCCCTCGATCTCGTCGACTGCAATGGTTCTCTTCCGGTTCTGGTCCTGGAGGACGACGAGGATCTCGGTGGCTGGCGAGCAGCCGAACATGTCATCGAGCCTGTCGAGGGGCATCACCTCGTCACGGAGAAGGATCGTCTCCCGGCCCCCGATGGTATGGATGTCTCCAGGGACGAGACCTGCGACCTCCGCGACGTTGTGGATGGGGATCGCGCACCTCTGGCCGTTGATCCTGACCATCATCACGTTGACGATAGCCATCGTGGGCGGCAGGAGGAGTTCGAACGTCGTCCCCCCGCCTTCCCGCGATTCGACCTTTATCTTCCCGTGGAGCGATTCGAGCGTCGTCCGGACGACGTCCAGGCCGACACCCCTCCCGCTGATGTCGGTGATCTCCACTGCAGTGCTGAACCCCGGCTGGAAGAGGAAGTCGATGATCTCGTCGCGGCTCAATGTCCTGGCCTCGTCCGGCGTCACGAGACCTTTCTCGACCGCCTTTTTCCTGACACTCTCGATATCGATGCCCTGGCCGTCGTCCTCGACCGTGATGATGACGTTGTCGCGGTCCCTCCGTGCGGAGAGGAGGAGGGTCCCTTTCCGCGGTTTTCCTGCAGCCTCCCTCACATCCGGCCGTTCGATGCCGTGGTCGATCGCGTTCCTGATGAGGTGGAGGAGGGGGTCGTTGAGCCCGTCCATGATGCTCCTGTCGAGCTCCGTGTCCCCGCCCTCCACGATGAACTCCACCTCTTTCCCCTCCCTGTTGGCGATGTCCCGGACGGTCCGCGGGAACCTGTTGAAGATGTGGGAGAGGGGGATCATCCGGATGTCCATCATCATGGCCTGTAGGTCGGATACTGACCTGCCGATCATGTTGAGGGTCTCGTCGAGTTCCTTTATCTGGTGTTCGCGGGCTATCTCCGTGATCCGTCCCCTGTTGATGACGAGGTCTTCGACGAGGTTCATCATCGAGTCGAGCCGGCTGATATCGACCCTGATGTTCTTGACCTCCCGGCTTCTCTCGGCTTTTTCAGGTTGAGTCACGGGTTTCCGGTCCCTCCCGTCCGCGGGCCGGATCTCCGGTGCCGGAGGGGGCGGGGGCGTGGCGCTTTCAACGCTCGTGACGGTGGCAGACAGGACATCGGTTGCGGCTGCGATCGTCCTGAGCGCGTCGATCCCTGCATCGCTGGCGATCTCGACCTCGAACCTGTGGCCGAAGTCCCCGTCCTCGACGGTAGAACGGTCAGGAGTGACCTTCTCGATGGTCCCGACCTCCTCCAGGTTCTGGAGGATGATCATGGCCCGGAGGTTGGGGCTGTCGCAGCTCTCCTTGAGCTGGACCGAGATGGAATAGCGGGGGGCTCCCGACGGTCCCTGCGTTGTCTTGTCATCGGGTGGGGTGGCGCCTCTTTCCGCGGCAGGAGATACGGGCCCGGGGGTCTCTCCTGCCTTCTCTTTTCCGATCCACCTCTTCAATTCGTGTTCCAGTTCGTCCAGGTTCTGGGGGACCCCGGTGCCCCCGCATTCGATGTCATCGAGCATCGCCTCTATCTGGTCCGATGCGATGAGGAGCGAGTCCATGAGCTCCCGGCTGACAGCGAGCTTTCCGTTCCGGATCTCCTGGAAGACGTCCTCCATCGCGTGGCAGAGGCGTTCCATCCCCCAAAAGTCCATGGAGGCCGACATCCCCTTGAGGGAGTGCGCGGCCCTGAATATCTCTGCAATCGCGGTCTCCGAGGCCTCGGTCTCCAGGACGAGGAGGTTCTTGACAATAATTTCGTGGTTTTCGCGCGACTCTGCAATGTAGAGGGACCTGTAAGCGTCGAGGTCTGACATAGGCCTTTCAGTTCACCATCCCTGCAACAGTCCTTGCAATCTCTTTACCGATCTGCTGGAGCGGAAGGACCTTGTCCACGCAGTTCCGTGAGAGGGCAGACCGTGCCATGCCGTACACGAGGCAGTCCTCTTCGCTGCAGACGATTGTGCTTCCTCCCTGCTGCTTGACCGCCGCCATGCCTTCACCTCCGTCCGACCCCATCCCGGAGAGGATGACAGAGACGACTCTGTTGCCGAATGTTGTCGCAGCAGAGGAGAAAGTCCTGTCGACGGCAGGGCGCACGCTGTGGAGGGGAGGAGACTGCGAGTGGATGATCCGCCCCCCCCTCTCACCCTTTTCACCGACGTGTGAGGCGATGACCGTGTGGTACCCGCCTTTCGAGATATAGACGTTTCCACGCAGGAGGGCGTCACCGCTCTCGGTCTCCTTGACCGGCATGGGGGATATCCTGTTCAGGCGGGTCGCAAGCGACGCGGTGAATCCGCCTTCGGGCATGTGCTGGGTGATGACCATTGCGGCAGGAAGAGGGGACTCGATGGACGAGAGGAGGAGATCGAGCATGGGTGGTCCGCCCGCAGATGCTCCTATCACGACGAGCCTGTCGGCAAGGGCTTCCGGGGGTCTTTCCACCCTCCTGACATAGGCTATCCTGACGAGGTTGTGGATCTTATCGGTGAGTTCCCTGCCGATCCCCCTCAATGCACTGGTGTCCCTGGGCTTGAGCATGAAGTCATCGGCCCCGAGCGCCATTGCAGTCCGCGTCATCTCAGCCCCTTCCGAGGTCAGCGAAGAGAGTACGAGGACCTTGGGAAACCTGGTCGCCTGCATGCGTTTTTTCAGCACTTCGAGCCCGTTCATCCTCGGCATCTCGATGTCGAGTGTCATCGCATCGGGAGAATACTCGTCGATCTTCCTGAGTGCGTCGATACCGTCGATCGCAGTGGCGACCACCTCGATATCAGGGTCCTTTTCGAGCAGGTCCCTGATCATGGTCCTCATGAACAGGGAGTCGTCGACCACCAGTACCCGGATCATCGTCTCATGAACTCAGCACGTTGTGTATCTCTTCGAGGACCTTGGGAGCCTGGAAAGGCTTGACGATGTATCCCTTTGCGCCCGTCTTGATGGCAAGCTTGACCATCTGCTCCTCTCCCACTGCTGTGCACATGACAACCCTGGCGCCGGGGTTGATCGCCCGTATCTCCTTGAGGGCATCGATCCCATTGACCTTGGGCATCACGATGTCCATGGTGACAAGGTCCGGTTTGAGTTCCCTGTACTTGGCAATGGCCTCATCTCCATCGCCAGCCTCCCCGACGATATCGTGTCCTCCCGAAAAGAGGATATTCTTCAGGAGAGTGCGCATGAAGAGAGTATCGTCCACTATCAGGATTCTCCCCATAAATACCACTATACAAGTAAATCCGAAGAATTTATATAGTTAATGCTATGGCCCGGGGAAAACTCCCCTCACCTCACTGCGTGGGTGGTTTGACGGACTCGGTGATGAAACGGACTCCCTTCGGAGTGAGCTGGATCTCCCTCCTGACCTGGGTCACCTCGGCCATTCCGAGCTTGAGGAGTTTTTCGTAGATCTCGTCCAGGTTCCTGTACGGGATGTTGAGCATCTTCTCGATCGCAGGGGAGTCCATCCCGCTGTAGACGAGCATCCCGACCTGGGCTGCGACCGGATCCAGTTCCTGGCCGGTCACTTCGAGGTCCTTGGTTGCGTCTTTCAGGAAGTTTATCAGGATCTGGAGGGTGGAGAGGGGGCACAGGATATAACTCGTCACGACGTCCGTGTTCTCCATGTGGTCGATCTTCAGGACATCGACCTGTTTCTTCTGGACTTCTTTCTTGGAGAGCTCCATGCTCGTAACCTCCTTGAGGGCGACGGAGACCTGCTTGTTCTGGCTGACAAACCAGAGGGTGGTCTTGAGAACAGCGATTGCCCCTTTCTCCCAGGTGGCGTTCGTGACCATCACCCCGCCCCGCACTGCCGGGGACATGAAATACGCCATCAGCCTGTACGCACTGCAGGACTTGACGATGAAGCGCTTCATGGCCTGGAGGACCTTTTCCACGCTGGCGACCCTGTACGTGGCAGGGGGGTCTCCCTTGACGGTGACGATGAGGACGTTTTTTTTCTCCTCGATGTCGATGACCGACTTGTAGGGAATGGAAGTCTTGAACGGTTCCACCACGTCCAGGGAGTCCGGCTGCAGGTCGACCTTGCCAACAACCCACTTCCCGTCTTTTTCGATCTTGACAGGTACCAGTGCCACGGTCCATTCACCTCCCAGGGTCACTGGGTTCTCGTTTTCCTGGGTTTCAAGAGTTCTTCGAGTTCTTTCTGGAGGTCGGACGCACTTACCCTGACATCCTTGAGGTCCCGGATCAGGCTTGAATGTTCGCCCTTTTTCTTGACCTTTGCATCTGCCTTCAGCGAGGCCATCAGGTCATCGTCCTCGCGTTTTCCCGTGCCGAACGAGAGCATCTCTGTCTCGGGCTGTGTTCCGGGGAGGGATGCCTTCTGTTCCGGCACCGCAGGCGTAGAAGGGGATGGTGCCATGCCTTTTTTTTCCGCCGGACCAGACCCTCTCGCTGCTGGTGCCGTGGCAGGTTGTTCCAGTCCAGGGCTCTCCCCCTCGATCTCGATCCCCTCGAGATCGAGGCTGTCGAGGCCCCCCATGTCCTCTTCCGATAGCGGCACCTCCATATCCGGCGTTATGGAGATCTCGTCTTTGTGGGCCTCGAGGATCTCTTTCACCTCGTCTGCATCGTCTGTCTCGTCGAGTGCAATCGACGCCTCGTCCGACGCAAGAGAGAGGTCCATGTGGAAGACCGATGCATCGGGACCAGTGACGTCCTGGGGGGGTACCTCGATGCCCAGGTCTTCGTCTCCCGGGATGGAAAAGTCGATGTCAGGCTCGATCTCTCCCAGGAGGTCAGGGTTCAGGTCTTCACCCACGAGGGCTGTGAAGGGGTCGTCGCTCTTCGCTCTCTCCGCGGGAACTGCTACGGGAGCAATGTCATCCAGCGATTCGACCACTTCGCCCCTGACTGTCCGGTCCAGCAGCGTGTCGATCTTTTCTGACCTGTTCACTCCCCCCTCACGGGAAAGCCGGACTTTTTTCAGGTCATTTCCAAGGACTGCAAGTGCTTTTTTCAGGGAGGAGACAATTTCTGGCGACTTGCGTTTTTCTTTACCGGTTTTTGGTTTTTTCTCCTTCTTCCCCTTTGACACTGTCTCTCCCCTCTCTTTTGCGGGTCCCTCGCTGGCAGGAGCTGGCTTTTTCCTCCTCTTCAATGCAGGCACTCTGATCGTTCCGGTCAGGAAAAGGACGAGGAACGCGAGTGCAGCGGCGCCGAGCAGGAGGTAAACGAACGGGACGTCGACGAGGAGCATCAGGGTCCCGAACGCCAGTATGACGACGAAGAGGATGACCCGAAGGGTTGAGTCCTGCATTTTCTTAGATCCCCTGGAACGTCGGAATGTTGAAGAACATACCAACTATTACCGGCGCGACGATATAAATGATACCCGTCACCCCGAGGAGGATACTTGCGAAGAAGTAATACATGTACCGGTCCCCGCCCATCACGATCTTTCCTGCGAAAACATTCGCTAGCGTGAGGATGGAGATCATGATGATCGTATAGACGCTCATTTCGGCCTCCGGGAAGTTGACGAAGAGGTTGATCCCTCCTGACAGGGAGCCGGCGATGGTCCCCTGCCCCGAAAGAGCGGAACCTGCTTCGCCCATCGAGGACATGACACTTCCTATTGCGTGCGACATGGTGATCATGATGTAGTAGAGGAAGAGGAATATCCCGACCATCATCGCGTGCATGGGGATGAGGAGGACGACAAAGCCCATGGCGACATTGTTCCTCTTCTCCCGAAGCAGGACCTGCTCCAGCATGGACGAGCCCACGATCTGGCCGATAACATCGGGTTTCCCCCCAAGCTCTACGGAGTCGCGGAAGATATTGAGGTACTTGTAGATCAGGTTGCTCCCGCACTCGTGGATGAAACGCTGCCAGACGAGTTTCTCGTCGAGGCCGAGGTTCAGTTTGGAGAAGACCCCGTTGATGAATGGCTCGAGTGCTTCGAGTGATTTGCGGTCTATCTCCGAGAGAGCGTTCGCGAAAGTGATCCCCTTTCCTCCCATTATGGCACCGATCGACCGGATGAAAGTGGTGAATTCCGAATCGCGGCGGACGATATTCGTGTCATCGAGGTACCCGATGAACCCGAGGGGGAGGAGGAGGAGACCGGCCATGAGCATTGACAGGCCGGCATTCGAGGTTATAACCCCGAGGATGACGGCGGCCATCAATGCCAGGGGGATGATCTTCTTCTCGAGGCTGCGGACCAGGTTCTGCTCCCGCGACCCTATCTCGAGGTGGTGCGTTTTGTCGTCCTGGGGGACGGATCTGTACATGGTTACGATCCCAAAGACGGAAACGGCAAGGACGATCATGTAGGAGGAGAGGAGGGTCTGCTGGACATCGCCTGGTGAAAAAATGGCGATCGAGATCATCATGATGATGCCGACAAGCGTTGCGGAAAAGAGCATCGCGACATATGCATCGCTCCATTTCTGGAGCATCTCGAGCCCCTGCTCGTACGAGTTCCGGTAGACGCTCCGGATGGTCGAGAGTTCCCTCGTCAGGAAGTCCTCGTCAGGGACGCCTGACTCGATCGAGTTCGAGTACCGAAGGAGCATGCTCCGCAGCATGTCGTTCTTGATCTTGTCGGCGTTCAGGTAGAGGGCCTGGACGTAGCTGTAGTTCCAGCGTTTGACAAAGAACTCCACCTTCTTGATGTACTTGGTGGTGACGTACTCCTCCCGTGCCGCCGTATAGGCAAAAATTTCCGGCCGGGTTGCCTGTGCCGTCGTGATGGAGGCCATGTACGTGACCATGAAAAGGAGGTCGGGCCCCATCCTCTTGTTCTCGGAAATTCCAGAGACCTTCTCCTTGATCGAATTCAAGGCGTCCTGGAACGGGAGCTTTCCCGCGTTGGCCTGACGGACCTTTTCACCGAACCCTGTCAATGGCATCTACATGGAGTCGATATCGATCGCAAGGAGCCCCTGCTTCTTTATCTTGGTCATCATGTGGTAGAGGTCGTAGAAGCCCGTGTACCCGGCCTTGTGCAGGCGTTCGAGGATCCGTGCCCTTTTCTCCACCTCTTCGTAGATCGAGGCCTTCTTGTGTTCCGGGATGCCGAGCATCGTTGCGATCTTGTTCTCGAGCAGGTAGCTGCTCCCCCTGCCGGTGAACTCGTGGTTATCCGTGACCGGGTCCCAGTGAAACATCTCGACGAAGGAGAACCCCTGTGTCTCGGGGTTGAAACCGACGAGCTCGTTGACGCTCAGCATGCGCCTCACGGTCTCGCCACTCGGTCGCTTGACGGCGCTCTGGATCACCACGATGTTGAGGTTGTCGACGTGTGTCTTCGGGATGTTGATGGGGTCCCCGCAGAGACGCTGGATGAGCTTTTCCACGGACGCAGCGTGGAACGTCGAGAGCACGGGGTGGCCGGTCTGCATCGCGCTGAACGCGACCGACCCCTCGATACCGCGTATCTCGCCCACGAGGATCTGGTTCGGCCGCTGGCGGAGTGCAGCCTTGAGGAGGTCGAACATGGTGACATCCGACCCCTCGCCCTCTCCCTTTCCCTTGCCCTTGGAGACCTCGCGGGTCCAGTTCTTGTGCGGGACAATGAGCTCCGGGGTGTCCTCGATCGTCACGATCTTGTTCTCCGGGGGGATGAATGCGGTAAGGGCGTTGAGGCTCGTCGTCTTCCCGCTCGCCGTCTCACCGCTCATGAAGAGGGACATCCCGTTCTCAATGCAGATCCAGAGGTATGCCGCCACGAGGTAGTCGCATGTCTTGAACTCGACCAGCTTCAGGATGCTGATCGGGTCCTCCATGGCTTTCCTGATGGTGAAGTTGCTCCCCTTCCTGCTGATGTCCGTGCTGTAGACGATGTTGATACGCGAACCATCAGGCAGGGTCGCGTCCACGATGGGGTTCCGGTACGTAATCGGCCTCTTCGTCCGCTCCGCGAGCTTGATCACGAAGGTGTCGAGCTCTTCGTTGTTGTCCCACCCGACGACCGATTTCAAGCCCTTGAAGATCTTGTGCTCGATGAAGATGGGACCGACCCCGTCGACGGTGATGTCCTCGATGTACTTGTCGTTGATGAATGGCTTCAGGAGCCCCACGTCGATCTTGTCGCGGACGACCATGTACTCGATTGCCTTGTACTCCTGCGGTGTCACGATGATGCGGCCGTCCGGCGTCTGGGGGACGCTGGCGAGGATCGCTGTCGTGTGGGGGTTCGTCCTTGCAGTCAGGTCCTTGTTCAGGAACCCCTTCAGCTTCGCTCCAAGCCCCTTCTGGTCCTGCTTTCCCGGCAACGCAGGGAGAGCTTCTCCCGGGTTCCGGACGTAGAGTACCTGGCCGATGAGACGCTTCAGAACCTCGGTCCGTTCCTCGTCGGTGACAGGGTCCTCCTCGAGGGCGTCCAGGAGGTCGACCAGCTTGATCTCGACTGCGGGAAGGAGTTCCTTGACGCTGTGCATGAACGATGGGTCGACAGGGATGTAGTAGTTGCGGACGTCGTTTGGGTCGAAGAAGATGTGGATGAAGACCGTGTCGTCCGCCGGGTAGATAAGGTTCGGGTCAGTCATCGACTTGAGGTCGCGTTTCAACTCGGAGAAGAAGAGGGGGATCCCGTATTCATCGACGGGGAAGATGTGGAGGTACTCCAGGAGGTGCGGCGCTTTCTTCACGTACTCCTTTGCGTTGACCGGCAGCATGCGGTACAGTGCACAGCCCTCGATGTTGTTCGCGCAATCGTTGTCCTCCGTGTTTTCCGCCGGTTTGAACGGGAGGTTGAGCGTAGCCGTGAGGGCGGGCATGCGGTCACACCTTTGCCATCGATATGGGGATGATCTTCATTCCGTACCCGGGGTGGACCTCGAAAGAGACCAGGTTCCCGGTCGTCTTGCGGGCGCCCCTTACCTTGACCACCTCGAGGACCATCACGTACTTGTCCCCGATCAGGGCCTTCTTCATGGAGAGGTGGGCATCGCAGATCGACCTGATCCGGATGAGGGTGTCCTCCTCGAATGCGTAGGTGTGGAGCGTGATCAGGATGGTCTTCCCATGGTCCACGAGGTTCTTGCAGTTCGTCAGGAACGAGAGGACGGATGACTGCTCCGTGTACTCCGTGAACATCGTCAGCGAGTCGATGATCACGACATCGGCCTTGCTCTGCCGGATGTGGTTGACGATACGCTGGAGGGTACCGTCCATCTCCTCTTTCGTCCACTTGAAACCGGCCATGTGGAGGTGGAAGAGGCGGATGTAGCCCCAGGCAAAGTAGTCGGAGACGTCGAGGCTCATGGACTCCATCTGGGAGAGGAAGCTCTTCGCGGTGAGCTCCGTCGAGTAGAGGTCCACGCGGAACCCCTGTTTCATCGCCCCCCATATGATCTGCTGCGTGAGAACGCTCTTGCCCGTGTCGTTCTCCCCTTCGATCAGGGTCAGCGAACCGAGAGGGATGCCGTCGGCTATCTTCTTGTCGATCTCGCTGTTGCCGGTCGAAAGGATGTTCTTGTCCTCGCCGCCAAGGAGGTTGGAGAGCCCCTCGTTGACTGACGCCGCCATTGTAATTACCAGTTATATATCGTAATATTGATATAAAATGATCCTTACTGGATGTTAGGATAACGGAGCCTGTCCAAAGAGGCCGGAGATCGGTCGGACAGAGTTCTGTGAAACACGTTGAAAATTTATTTCGATTTTACTCTCGTCATGGGAGATTATGAGATACAGATATTCCGTTTGGTGTTACAACTTTTAAGGAATCAGGTGTAATTCCAGAATATGTCACTGATATATTGATTATTTCTCCCGGGTCCCACTGATTTTTATATAAATTATCGTTTTCTATTTTTTTAGTCCAAAGACCATTTTGAGGAATGTCACTATCCAGATAAGAAAAAAAATGCCATTCACGTGTTAGAGAGTCACGGAGATAGACATCTGCATACTTATACTTATTTATGGGTTCACGTCCGTTATTTTCGATCTCTATGTATACTGTTCCGTCAGGCGCCACTGAACTGTCAACATATTGAATTGAAGTCCCGAGCATCTTTACCTGGAGTTCTGTCATGTCTTTCTGGGCTGTGGTCACGACCTCGGTCATGGCGAGAGTGCTCCCGGCGAGCATGTAGGCTGTAACGAGGATGATGATGATTCCAAACGCAGTGGCGACGAGAGATGCTGCTGCCATGAGACCTCCTCCCCTCAGATAGTTGATTTAGGAAAAGTCGTGTCCCTCCTCACGCCATTTGGAAGGACGATGGCCACATAGACATCATCTTCGGTAAGGTAAGCACTGATACCGGTCTTTGTAACTGTCAAGGTCTCTCCTGGGTCCCAGTAGGAGTTTTCCAGGGCACCCTTGTCATACAGTCCCTCGAGTGCCCACCCTTCAAAATTACCTGGGTTGCCGGCATAAAGATCTCCCTTATCGATCTCGTTCGCATGGAGCCGTGCGGACCCGACATTTTTTACCCAGACCTTCACAGTATCATCGCTGGCAAAGGCATTGACGATCCGGAAATCGGTCCGTATCTTCGTCTCTGCCTGCGTCGAGACGGAACCGAATGTGTCTGCAGTCCGGTAAATCGCAGGAAATATTGCGTTTATGAGGACACCTGCGGCTATAACGGCGCTGATAAGAAAAAGGGCGGTGACGATAGTCTCGCTGGACATCTCGCTTCAGGATCTGTCACGGGAAGGTAAATATTCTCGCTCCGCTGCACCTTCCTCCGGGTGACGCCCGGGGGCCAGGACCTTCTGGGCTTCTCTCCCCTCCCTCTTCTCCATCAGGACCTCGATCATGTCGCGGTCGAGGGTCGAGTCCGCGGGGTTCAGGATGTGGTTGAGCTCGTAAAGCTCGGAGACGAACTCGTCGGCGCGGATCTCGTGCAGTTCCCCGATGCTTGTCGGCATGAGCCGCGACATGTCCTTGACGAGCTTGCAGGACTTGTCTGATATGTACCCCATCGCGTGGTAGGCGTCGAGCATCAGGTCGACACGGTCGTGGCCGAAACGCTTGACGTTCCTGGACGTCCATTCGAAGAGCCGAAAGACCTTCTGCAGCCTCACCTTGTCCCCGGCAGCAGTCCTGGCGCCCTCGTCCTCCTTGGGGAGCGTGGCAAGCTGCGACTTGATCGCGGCCAGAAGTTCGGCCTCCGATCTCCCGGGCTGTCCAGCAGTCTGTGCAGGCGCCGACCCCTGGACGAACCCCTGGGGCGGGGAGAAAACAGGGGCAGCCTGTTGTTCCTGCGAGACCGCCCCTTCACCCTGGGAGACAGCCGGGGCTTCCTTCTGGTCCGCTTTTTTTGTTTCGGATGTCGATTTTATTGCACTTGCGGCAGACTCGATGGCACTTGAGGTGTCGCGGAGTACGTCTGCCATCTTTACTGAGACGCTATCCCCGGCCTGGGATGCCATGCTCGAAACGATGGGGTTCTCGAGGTCGTTCATCCGTTCCCGGATATCGATGAGCAGTCGCTTGATGGAGGTCTTGATCAGCTCCACCTCGTCCTGGAGCTGGAGGAGCTTGACCTCGGGGTCGTCAGAAGAGGCGGATGCGATGATATGGTCGACCTGTGACTGGCTGACTGCCATGACAACATATTCTCCTAATTTAGGATAATTAAATGTTCCCTTTGTACAAGTATTATTATAATTTTCAATCTATATAATGGATCTCCACAATGCAACGATAGTCAATTTCAGGAAATACGGTGCTGGGATGACCGTTCACCAATCGCACAGGATCTCACGGCCAGGAAGAGACTATCCTCATTGCTGGCAGGCGGGACGATCGCTGATTTCGATGGGGAAAAAAAGGGGGAGAAAATGTACCTTGGATCTTTTACGTTCCAAGGATGTTTACCTTGTCGATTCCTGCAGGGACTCTCCGCACGATCGGGTATGCCGAACCACTGGCCGGTTGCATGGTCAGGGTGAATGATGTACCTGGTGTTGCAGTATTGGGGACCTTGATCCCTACGATATACTGTTCCCCAGGTTCGAGCAAGTCGTCTGTATCACTGTTGACCCTTTGAAGGATTCCCCATAGGGCAGTAGAATTATTATATAAGTCTTCTTCAGTGATGTTTTGGGGCACCCCATAATCATCGCCATACCATCTTTTACTTTCGTCGGTGTACTCGACAACTACCTTGGTCATATCGACTGCAGAACCACCTGCAGTATTTCCAATTGTGAATTTCAAGTGAGAGAGATACGGTGCATTACTTATATTTGCCATCCCATAGACGCTTCCAATCACCTCGAAACTCGAGGTCGCCTGCTTGGTTGCAGCATAAACCGTCTCCTGGCTCTTCTGTGTTGTGAAGAACCCTGCTCCCAGCACGACGTACGAGAACACGGCGGCCACGACCACGAATGCAATCAAGACAATTGCTGCCTCAAGACCGGTGAATGCATTTTCGTTATTGAAATTTTTCCGGGACATTTTCAATACACCTCGTAGTAACTGTTCGCTGACAACCCGGGTGGCGCATGCTTCTGGAGGAGGAGTGATGCCCCTATGTCAGGTTTGATTTCAATAGAGAATATCGCAGTCTTGTTTATTGGAATAGACGGGTTTGACCCTTTTATATCGAGGACAACCCTGAACATTTCGTCTGTTTCCAGGAGGTCGTCATCGTCTCCAATAATCTGTTTTCTGAAAATTTTATTGGTCCCCTCTGCGTTCATATCCACAAACAGTGCTTCGGTGTCTGTCGTGGTTATATGGTAGGTAATCCTGCTTAAATCAATTGGGGATGCGCCTGCTGCTGGTTTGAGGTTGAATGAAATGTTTTTAACTTCGGAAGATTCATCCGTCTCCAGTACAACAGGCCCCGACTCGGCAAGGTTTGCACTCGCCTGTTTCGTTGCCGAGTACACGGTCTCCTGGCTCTTCTGGGTCGTGAAGAACCCGGCGCCGAGCACCACATACGAGAACACCGCAGCAACGACCACGAATGCGATCAACACAATCGCGGCCTCGAGCCCGGTGAACGCGTCATCGTTCCTTGGATCTTTTCTCATAGTCTACACCTCACAGAGCTAACGGATCCCTCCAGCTAGCCTGTATGTGTTAATAAGCATCTTCATTTATAAATATTTGCCTCGAACAACCAGTTTTTACGCATAAAAAATGTTTTCCCGGCGGAAAATACAAGGTAAGGGTTGGGGGCATTCATAGGGAGTTATTCAGCGCCTTGACTGCCCGCGGGTCATCGATCTCCTCCAGCGCCCGGATCACCCGGAGGCGGACACCCGAGTCCTCGTCGTTGAGCGCCTCGATGAGGGGTTCGACAACCCGGGGGTCGTTGCACTTCGAGAGGGCGCTCACGGCGCGGAGCCGGACGCTCCTGTCCGGGTCTTTCAGTGCTGCAACGAGGGTATCGATGACGCTTCGGTCCCCGATCCGCCCGAGCGACTTGATCACCTCCCTCCGGACGAACCTGTTCTCGTCCTGCATGGCCCTTACCAGGACAGGGAGCGCCCTCCTGTCACCTATGAGCCGGAGTGCGACTGCCGCTCCCATCCTGACGTGCCAGTCGGCGTCTTCCATGGCAGAGACGAGGTGGGGGAAGGCCCTCTCTCCCATGTCCCCGAGCCCCTCGGCGGCGCCCTCGCGCCCGTACCGGTCCTCGTCCTTGAGTGCGTTGATCAGGGGCACGATGGCCCGCTCGTCCCCGATCTTCCCGAGGGACTTTGCGGCTTCCCGCCTGACGTACCGGTTCTCGTCTGCCAGGAGACCGATGAGTGGCTCCACTGCCCGGGGGTCCCCGAGTTCGCCGAGCGCCCGTGCCGCCTCTTCGCGCACCTCTTCGTCGGGGCTGTGCAGGGCTTGGATCACGTCCTCGAACGCCCCCTCGAACTTGATCCTGGCCCTGACCGAGGGGTGTTCCATCGCCTCCTCGAACGTCTCCCCGAGGCCGGAGTGCTCGAAGAAACCACGGAGGAACGACTCGACGAGCGTCCGGTCCTTTGCATACAGTGCAAGCGCCACGAATATCGCGATATCCATCCCGGCGTTCAGGAGAGAGAGGAACGGGTCCAGGACGAGTCCCAGGAGGAAGAGCACGGTGGTGAGGAACAGGATTGCGGCGATGAGGAGAATCGTGATCTGGAGACCGCGGCGGGGGTACCAGAGTGCGAGGAGGATGAGCGGGATGAGGTACAGGTGGGGGATGAGGGGGTAGAGCGAGAGGGCAAAAGCCTGGTCCCGGGTGACGACGAGAAAGAGTGTGAAGGCAAGGGACGTCACTGCGAAGACGGCGATGATCCCGAGCTTGATTGTGTCCCTCCTCTCTTCGAGCGACTGGCGAGCAGAAGCGAGAATGCCGGAGGGTGCAGGCATGGTACGATCAGTATGTCGCAGGGATCCATAAAAACAGAACGGTCTCCCGTGTACCCCTGCAGAGAGACGGTCAGGCCGGCAAACCGGGATGCACTATGCTCCTGAACCAGGGGTGAGAACATCTGTCCCCCCGTAAAAAAACGGGCTCTTCGCTATTGTCAGTGGGTAAGGAAGTGAGTATGAATGGGGGCTACCGCCCCCACACCCCCGTTGCGAGTAACCCCGCCGCCTCCGAAAATACCGCGGGGCTTCCGCCCTCGACCCGGGGCGACCTGCGGTCACCTCCATTTCTTCAGTAAATGTTGAATAATCCTGGATAGAGTAATGAGATGGAGCGCGGCGGCGGTTCAGCAACTGTCAAAACCAGGAATATCACCATGATCTATAGCCGGTGTGGTCAGCTCAAATTCAATTTACCCACTTGAAATGACGAAGAGGGAAAAAACGTGCCACTTGCATGCACTCCTCGCGTGATCGAAAAACAAGCCCCCCATTATTTTACAAGTGGGTCCTGTTAGAGTCCGGCCCGGTTATAAAAAAGAAATAAACTTTCTGGGGGCAGCCACACCCCGCGCCGACAGGGTGCATTGCATTTGGGTGTGTTGCCGCGAATAGTCCCTGACACGTATCCAATACCTACTCGAAACAGCGAAGAGCCAGGCGGAATCTCCTGCACGGTCCGGGCGACCTCGGACCTTCCAAACCTATATGCAAGGAAAGATGTACATCAGATCACGCCATGGACCTCATGAATATCCGCCCCTGGATCTTTTTTTACCTCATCTGCTTCGTTGCACTCCTCCTTGCAACGACGTTCATCGTCCAGGGGATCACACCGCTCTTCTGGGTGAGCTCCACGCTCATCATCATCGTTGTGGGGTTCAACTTCATCCTCATTTTCAACGAGATAAATGAACACAGGAAGAGAAAGGCCCTGATGCAGCAGATCTCGAACTCGAACAATGCCGACGGGGAGAAGAAAGGAAAAAATGGAAGAAGATAAGGACGTCCCGACCCGCGGGGTGAGAATCCACTCGAGTGTCCACGAGGTGCGGTTCTGGCAGAACTTTTCCGTTCTCCGGAGGATGATCAGGCACCTCGGCGACAGGGAACAGCTGATTGCGGCTCTTGCCGGCGACCCGGTCCTCCCTGAGAAGACAAGGGACGAAGCGGTCTCAATCCTGAAGAAGGAGCAGGATGAGAACCTCTCCGCGTTTCACGACTTCCTGGTCAATTTCGTCACCATGGGCATGCAGGGGCTTCACCGGACGGAGATAACACTCGAGTTCTCGTTCCTGGACGATGGGACGTACTGGGTCCAGGGTGCGGTTCTCCACGTCGATGGAAAGTCCCTCCCCCTCCCGGACGGGGAGGGCCAGAGGCTGGTGGCCCTCCTCTCCCCCGTCCTCTCCGCGGACGAACCAGGCCAGGCGCTCCTGTCCTTTTACCGGTCGTGCGAGGAGACGCATGACCGGGAGGCGGGATCGGGCCTGGACAGCTGCAGGCTGGAACTGGGCCGCGAGATCTTCCCAGGCACGTCGTACCACGCACGGCTCCGGCTCCCCGCTTGCCTTTACTGCAGCGAAGAATCCGATGGAGAGTGGTCAGAAGCACATCGTCTCCGGTGAGGCCGTTGCATGGAATTGCATGGAATTTTCCAGGAGGTTAGGTTTATCATATCACCGCTCTGTAAAAAACTGTGAGAGAGGATGGACGAACTGATCATTTACCTGGTCATCGCAGTGCTGATGTTCGTTATCGGCCTCGTTGCAGGATACTTGGCTATGGATACATATTATTCCCGGCGATTCCTTGAGGTCGCCAGGGAGTGCGAGCGCATGGACTCCATCGTTCCCCTGATCACGGAGATGGAGAGGGAGTCCTGAAAGGCCTGGAGAGGATGGAAATGGTAGATACTATTGCCTATATTGCCATCAGCATCGTCACGCTCTGTTTTGGTCTCCTGGTAGGTTTCCAGGTGGCGCACATCATGTATGTCCGCCGCCTGACACGCCTGGCAAAGAGGTGCGTGGACACAGGGACGATCGCGCCGGTCCTCGTCGAAATAGAGATTGCCGAAAGCACGGAAAAGTGATCAGAGGTCTTTCATTCTTTTTTTCCGGACTCGGCCTGCTTAAGCATCATCCGCTTGAGCTTGTCGCGGCAGCTCTCTCCCAGGTCGGACCAGAGGACGGACCCGGCCTCGACCCCCTTCCCTGTCTCTTCCTCTGTCATGTCCACTGCCCTGGCCAGGTTGCTGTCGAGTGCCTTTGCCCTCTCCCAGCACTTCATTGCCTCCTCGTCCTTCCCGAGCCCGCCCTGGAGGGTGATCCCCTTGAATGCCCAGACATCCGCGTTGCCCGGGACGATCTCGAGGGCCTTGTCGTAGTATTCGACTGCTTCCTCGAACTTCCGGTCATGAGCGAGCATGTCAGCCTTGAGGACGTAGCCGTCTGCAGTGTTCAGGGAGCGATCGACCTTTTTCCAGAATCCTTCCTTTTTCTCCATCGATGCACGAGAGCCGACACTCTCACTATACTGGTATTGGAAGGTTGCATATAAGAATATGCCAGGTACCGGGTGCACCGCAGGCACCGCCTCACCTCTCTCCTGGTGGTCCCGGGGCACTCCAAGGAGAGAGAAGCGGCACATACCTTCCAATGACGTGTGCAGGGGCCTGCCCCCGCCACTCGCGAGGATCCAGCCGAGCTGGCAGGAAACGTTCTTGTAAAAATTTTTGTAAATGCATAAATACCAGCGGCATCAATCCCTCTCTTCAATGAAGGGTGCCAGGATCGTCTCTCTCCTCGTTGTCGTCCTCGCAGTCGGGGTCCTGGTCAGCGGGTGCATCACTCCTCCAA
>JAKPSJ010000014.1 GCA_029555345.1 Methanobacteriota archaeon
CTCCTCGTAGATCCTGATCCTGCGCTGGACATCGGCCACGGCATTGGAAAGGACCTCTTCAATCTGGCCGTTTTCGGTCTTTGGCAAGTCTTCGTCATCGATTCCGAATGAAAACCCGTTCATCATGATCGCCCTGATAGCAAGGTGGGTGATATCGTCGATGAAGTCCGCCGCTCTCTTCATGCCGTACTGCCTGATAATCCGGTTCACAATCTGGCCGTCAAAAGCACCGATAGCTTTCTTGTCGATCGTTCCCGACTCGAGGATCCCGTCTATGATCCGGACGTAAGCGTCCCGTTCGCATTCCTGGCGCCTGCAAGTCTCGCAGTTCTGGCACGAACTCGCCCGGAAGACCATGTTCAACTCTTTCGGAAGGACGACTGAGAAGATCTGCTTGTTGCTCCAGTAGGGTATGCCGTCCCTTACCATGCCCGGCGCCGGGAGGCGCTCGAGCTCGATGTTCTTCAACAGGTAGAGTGCCTCTTCCTTCGTGTGCCACTTCAACTGGTTCGTGAGCATGAATATACCGGAGACGTGGTCGTGGATGCCTCCGATGATCGGGCCGCCAAACCGGGGTGAAAGGATGTTCTCCTGGACTGCAACGAGGATTGCCGCCTCGGCTCTTGCCTCCTCTGTCTGTGGGATGTGCAGGTTCATCTCGTCGCCGTCAAAGTCCGCATTGTATGGGGGGCAGACCGCAGGGTTCAACCGGAACGTCCTGCCGTCCATAACCCTGACGCGGTGGGCCATGATGCTCATCCTGTGCAGGGACGGTTGCCGGTTGAAGAGGACGATGTCGCCGTCCCTTATCTGGCGTTCCACGATCCAGCCCGGCTCGAGCATCTCCGTCACGGTCTCGAGATTGCCTTCCGCAAGGCGTATTCTCCTCTTGTCGGGCCGGATCACGTAATTGGCACCGCAGGGCTGCAGGAGAGACTCCCGGAACGGACCGTTCCGGACCAGCTGCCGCAACTCCTCGATGTTATATGGCGTGACGGTAACAGGCAGTGTCATCTCGTTTGCCACGGCGAGGGGTATGCCAACCTCCATGACACTCAGGTTGGGGTCGGGGGAGATGACGGTCCTTGCAGAGAAGTTGACCCTTTTTCCCGAGAGGGAGCCCCGAAACCGGCCATCTTTCCCTTTCAGCCGCTGGGAGAGGGTCTTGAGCGGTCTCCCGCTCCGGTGCCGGGCAGGGGGGCAGCCAGCGACTTCGTTGTCCAGGTAAGTGGTGACATGGTACTGCAGGAGTTCCCAGAGATCCTCGATAATCAGCTGGGGTGCCCCGGCGTCCTGGTTCTCCTTGAAACGCTGGTTGATACGTATGATGTCCACGAGCTTGTGGGTGAGGTCGTCCTCCGACCTCTGGCCGTTCTCGAGGATGATGGAAGGGCGCATCGTGACTGGCGGGACCGGCAGGACCGTGAGCACCGTCCACTCGGGCCGGGCGACCTCGGGGTTTATGCCCAGGTGCCTCAAGTCCTCGTCCGGTATCTTCTCGAGCCTTGCCCTGATATCCGCGGGTGTGATCTTGTGCTCGACCTTCCTTCCCTCCTCGATGAATATCTCGGAAAATGTCGTCGGCTTCTCGAAATTTATCTTGAGCTGCTGTTCTCCGCAGTAAGGACAGACCCGTTCCTTCTTGATGTCCTTCTCGGAGAGGACGTCCCCGGTCAGGTCGTCTTCGGTTCCCACGACTTTCTCGATCTCCTCGGGCGAGAGGAGGAGCCTGCTGCAGCTCCGGCACGTCACCCTGAGGAGCTTCCGAATCAGCCTGGTGTAGCCGACATGGATGACAGGTTTTGCCAGCTCGATGTGACCGAAGTGCCCTGGGCAGTCGCTGGCCTTCTGGTCACAGGTCTTGCACCGGAGGCCGGGGTCGATCACGCCGAGGTTCAGGTCCATCAGGCCCTGGGGATAGGGGAACCCGTCATCGTCGTACGTGTCTGCCCAGATTATCTTCCTGACGCTCATCGTGCGGATCTCCTTGGGCGAAAGGAGTCCGAATTCAATCTTACCTATTCTCTTTGGACTGGGCATTCTTCTCCCTCCTAGACCACGTCCTCCAGCTTGAGGCGCGGGGCGATGCCCATGCTCTTCATCTCGTCGAGGAGGAGCTTGAACGCGTATGACATCTCCACCTGGTAGATGTCGGTCTCCGCCCCGCAGGCAAGGCAACGGGTCGTGTTGGACTTGCGATCGAGCATCGCCACCATCCCGCAGCGGGCGCAGACATACTCCTGTACCTTGTCGGATTCATCGAGGAGCCGCTCCTTGAGCGCCATTGCAGCACCGTGACCGATCATGACGTCGCGCTCCATCTCCCCGAACCGGAGACCCCCTTCCCGCGCCCTCCCTTCCGTGGGCTGGCGCGTGAGCACCTGGACCGGCCCGCGGGATCTTGCGTGCATCTTGGAAGAGACCATGTGGTAGAGCTTCTGGTAATAAATCACACCCATGTAAATGTCTGCACTGAACCTCTTGCCAGTGATACCGTCGTACATGACCTCCCGCCCGGTATGTGCGAATCCCTGTTTCTTCAGCGATGCACGCAGGTCCTCTTCGCTTTCCCCTGAAAACGCCGTTCCATTGACGCGCCGTCCCTCGAACGCCCCGACCTTACCCCCGATCATCTCGAGCATGTGCCCTATGGTCATGCGGCTCGGGATGGCGTGAGGGTTGATGACGAGGTCCGGAGTAAGGCCCGATTCGGTGAAGGGCATGTCCTCCTGCGGGGCGATCAGTCCAATCACACCCTTCTGACCGTGCCGGGAGGCAAACTTGTCACCCACTTCCGGTATCCTCTGGTCACGGGTCTTGACTTTGACGAGACGGGAACTGTTCTCTCCTTCAGTTATGATGACCGTGTCCACGATCCCGCGCTCGTTGCTCCGCATCGTCACGGACGTGTCCCTCCTCTTCTCGACGGTAATGAGGTCGCTCGTAGGCTCTTCGAGGAACCGTGGCGGCGAGGTCTTTCCGATCAGCACGTCCTTTTCGTTGACAACGGTCTCGGGGTTGATGATCCCATCGTCATCGAGGCTCTTGTAACTCTCCGCGCCATGTGCCCCGGTCACCTCCTCGTCGGGGATCTCGATGCGATCGACCTGCCCGCCGGGGTATCGCCTCTCTTCGCCTTCGTATGTCCTGAAGAAGTGGGAGCGCCCGAGCCCCCTGTCAATAGATGCCTTGTTGAAGATGAGCGCATCTTCGATGTTATACCCCTCGAACGAGAGGATCGCCACGACAAAGTTCTGCCCTGCAGGGCGGTCATCCGACCCGATGAGATCGGATGTCTGGGTATGGACAAGCGGCTTCTGGACATAGTGGAGGAGATGCCCCCGCGTGTCCGGGCGGATCTTCATATTCGCTGCACCGAAACCGAGGGCCTGCTTGACCATCCCTGCGCCCATCGTCACCCTCGGACTGGCGTTATGCTCCGGGAACGGGACGTGGGCGGCACCGATCCCGAGGATCAGGGACGGGTCGATCTCCAGGTGCGTGTGCTCCGGCGTGATGTCCTGCGGGTCGATGGCAATATGGAGGTCCTCTTCCTCCTCTGCATCGACAAGCTCGATCAGCCCCCTCTGGACGAGCGTATCAAAGTCAATCTCATTTTTACGGAGTTTTTCTACGTCTTCCCCTGTGATGAGTGGTTTTCCCCCGGAAAGGACAATGAGGGGGCGGCGTGCACGTCCCCTGTCGGTATGGATCACGACATCGTTATT
>JAKPSJ010000027.1 GCA_029555345.1 Methanobacteriota archaeon
TGGCGACATCGGCGCTCTCGGTGGCGACGACGCACTCCTTCACGGGCCACCGGAGCTTCCGCTTCCCTGCCTGCCGTGCATTCGCCTGTGCCTCGTCGAAAGACCTGACCGTCTCCATGTCCTCCTCGAGCTGCCGGTCGATGAGGGCTGGATCCCCTCCCGTCCAGGAGAGCATGTGGACGCTCTCCGGGTCGCCCGGGAGTTTCAGGTTCCGGTACATCGCCTCTGTCACGTGGGGGGCGAACGGGGCCGCGGTGGTGAGGAGGGCCCGCATCGCGAAATACATCGTCTCGTACGCGGCAGTCTTCTCCGGCGACTCCCCTTCGAGCCACATCCTCTCGCGGACCAGCTGGACGTACCACCGCGAGAGGTCTTCGAGGACGAACTGGACGATGGCACGCGACGCCCGGTGGAGGTTGCAGGTGGAGAGGCCTGACGTCACCTCGTCTGCAAGGCTGTTTGCCCTCGAGACGATCCACCTGTCCTCCGGGAGGAGGGCATGGAGGTTCTCCTTCACGAACGAGCCGTCCCAGGCCCTGCCCCGGGATGAGGGCGAGAATCCGTCGAGGATCATGTAGGGGAGGGGGAATCTGTACACGTTCCAGAGGATGTTGAGGGCACGCGCGATGTTCTTCACCCCCTCCCAGTTGAACCGGAGGTCGTCCCAGGGCGCGTTCTGCGAGAGTACGTAGAGCCGGAGGACGTCTGCCCCCTGGGTCCTGATGACCTCCTCGGGGGTCACGACGTTGCCGAGGCTCTTGCTCATCTTCCGCCCCTCTGCGTCGAGCGCAAAACCGTGCATGAGGACGCTCCTGTAGGGAGATCTCCCGAACGCGATGACGCTCGCCCCGAGCTGGCTGTAGAACCAGCCCCTCGTCTGGTCCTGCCCCTCCGCGATGAAGTCTGCGGGCCAGAGGCGCTCGAACTCCTCTTTCCGGCCCGGGAACCCGAGCGTCGCCCACGAAGCCACCGCAGAGTCGAACCAGACGTCGAAGATGTCTTCGACCCGGTGCATTACGCCCCCGCAGGAGCACGGGATCTCCACCCCGTCGACCCACGGCCGGTGGGGGTCGGTGACCGGCGTTCCGCTCGCCTCCTCCAGCTCCCTGAAAGTCCCGATCACGCGGTAAGCCCCGCACGACCCGCATGTCCAGACCGGTATCGGGATCCCCCAGTACCTCTGACGCGAGATGCACCAGTCCCTGGCCTCCTTGATCCAGTCATGGAACCTCGCGCTCCCGGCCCACTCAGGGTACCAGGTCACCTTCGCGACCTCTTCCAGCATCCGGTCCCTGATCTGGGACGCCCGGAGGAACCACTGCTCCGTGGCCCTGAAGATGATGGGGGTCCTGCACCTCCAGCAGTGACCGTAGCGGTGGACGACGCGTTCCTGTGCGAGCAGGTGCTGGCCGAGGTCGGCGATGACTGACGGGTCCGCCTCCTTGACAAAGAGGTTTGCGTATTTCCCCCCCTGCTCGGTGAACCTGCCGTGGATGTCGACCGGGCAGACGATCGGAAGGCCCTCGCGGCACCCGAGGATGTAGTCGTCCCACCCGTGCCCGGGCGCGATATGGACGATCCCGGTATTTTCGAGCGTAACGAAATCTGCGAGGACGACCCTGTGCTTTATTTCTGCCTGTACCGGGACCTGCTCCACCAGCGGCGAAGAGTACGAAAGGTCCAGCATCATCGTCCCGGGGCGTGTCTCGAGGACGGCATAGTCCTGGTACCTCCCCTTCCGGAGGACACTCTCCACGAGGTCTTCTGCCATCCAGAGCACCTCCTTCCTGCCATCCCGGGAGGCCTCGACCCGGGCGTACGCAAACTCCGGGTTGACCGCCACCGCCACGTTCGCAGGGAGGGTCCAGGGTGTCGTCGTCCATATCACGATGTACTCGTTCTCCCTGCCGGTGACGGGAAACTTGACGAAGATAGAGGGGTCGGTCTCGTCCCAGTACTCGACCTCAGCATCGGCGATCGCAGTGGCGCACCGCGGGCACCAGTTGACGACGCGGAACCCGCGCTCGAGCATCCCCTCCTCGTCTGCCCTTTTCAGGGTCCACCAGGCTGCCTCGATGTAGCCGGGGCTCATCGTCTGGTAGGGGTCGTCGAAGTCGAGCCATGCCCCGAGGCGCAGGAACTGTCCGCTCATGACGTCCTTGTTCGCCGCGGCAAATTCCCTGCAGTGTTCGATGAACGGGCCGATCCCGAAGCGCTCGATGTCTTTCTTCGAAGAAAACCCGAGCTTCTGCTCGACCCTCACCTCTATCGGCAGCCCGTGCATGTCGTACCCTGCCCTGGCGATCACGTTCCTGCCGCACATCCTGTGGTACCGGAGGACGCAGTCCTTGATGATCTTGTTCCAGGCAGTCCCCAGGTGGATATGCCCGGTCGTGTAGGGCGGCCCGTCGACGAAGAAATAGTCTTCGCCGCCCTTGTGCATCTCCTCGACACGCCTGAATATGCCGTTATCCTTCCAGAACTCCTGGACTGCCCTCTCGATTTCTCCTGCCTGGTAACTGCTCTTTTCCTCCTTCATGGATCAGACCTCGAAAAAACACCCATTTGCATCCCGGGAGCGGAGTGCATCGCAATATGTCAGCCCTCCCTTCCGGCGCACCACGCAGAGCATGGGCGGGGGGCGCCCGGTAAAATGCATCGGTCCCCCCGCGGATGGCACTCCTGCTCCGGGCATGGACCTCCCGGTATGGAAGTGCCAGGCCCTATCGGAGAATAAAACAATCCGTCATGGAATTATTCCACCACGAGGATATACATGGGAGAGCACTGTATAAAAAAACCCCTGATTCCTTCCAGCGAGACTGCCGGTTCGTGCTGTCGGGCAGGAGACCCTTATTTCCAGGCGGAAGAAAAACTGTCCGCATGGATTCCAGGGGGACCAATGGGGAAAGGTGCTTTTCCTGCTGCAGATGCACCGCCGGGAGGATCGGGTTGCCGGGATACGGGCGCGGGGGGCCGCGGTGCGCCACCGGGGAGGAAACCGCACTCCTCTGTCCTGCCTCCAGGCCAGGAGGAGGAGAATGACCTGTCCTGCCAGGCCCGTCCAGGTCGCCGTGATCGGGGCAGGTGACTGCAGCGAAGGCGAAGCCCGTGCCGCCGAGGAGATCGGCAGGATCCTCGCTGAGAATGGAGTCGTTCTCGTATCGGGCGGCATGTCCGGCGTGATGGAAGCCTCGTGCCGCGGCGCTGCAGCATCCGGAGGGGTGACAGTCGGGATCCTCCCTGGTGCGGGGAGCGGAAACCCCTACGTCTCGGTCCAGGTCAGGACAGGGATGTCCCACGCCCGGAACTTCATCGTGGTGGAGAGTGCGGACGCAGTCATTGCAGTCGGCGGCGGGTACGGGACGCTGTCGGAGATCGCCTTCGCACTGAAGACAGGAAAACCGATCTTCGGGTACATGACCTGGGACATCCCGGGGGTCATCGCCTGCCCGACGCCGCTGGACGCCTGCGAGAGGGCGCTCTCGGCCGCGACCCGTTGAGCGCAGTCCTGGATCAGCCCCTCTCCCCGGGATCTTAACAGAGGTCCGGGGAGGAAACTTGGGTCCCCTGGACCCTCGCACACCCTTACCTGCCGGGATGGAGGCAGGTACCCAAAGGTCTTAGCCTCCCGCCTGCCAAGAGGGCGAACGCGAATCCAGAAGGCCACCTGGAAGGCCCTGAAGGGGGGGCTTCCGCTTCCGCGAGAGGGACTGTGGAGAACTGCCGCATCACCACAGGATGACTTCGACAGGCGTCCCGGACTCGAGCCCCTCGCTCCCTGCCGGGATGCGGACCATCCCGTCGGACTCCGCGAGGGTACTGAGGAGCCCCGACTTCCCGAAAAGGGGGATGGCCCGCCCGCCCTCGAGCCTGACCCTGACATAGTCCTCCCTGCCCCGTGCCGAGGGGACGTTCTGGGCGAGGACTGCGGAGACCGTGTTCCCGACCCTGGACACTTCCCCGGAGAGAGCCGCGAGGAGAGGGCGTGCGACCCTGTCGAGCACGACGAGTGCCGAGGCTGGGTGGCCGGGGAGCCCGATGACCGGCCTCCCCTGGCACCTGCCGATGACGGTGGGCTTGCCCGGCGCAATCGCTATCCCGTGGACCAGGACTTCTCCCAGTTCGCCGATGAGGGCGGCTGTGAGGTCGCGCTCGTCCTTGGAACTCCCCCCCGAGAGGAGGACGGCATCGTTCTCGCCGAGCGCCTGCAAGAGCCGCGAGCGGAGCGCTTCGCGCTCATCCGGGACGATGCCGTAGGGCCTCTCCCGGCACCCGCACTTCCGGAGGTACGCCGCTATCATCGGCCCGTTGCT
>JAKPSJ010000030.1 GCA_029555345.1 Methanobacteriota archaeon
GGTCGTACCACTCCTGCAGGCTGTCGAGGTACAGCGAGTACGAGTTGAGCCAGTTGATGGCAGGGAAGTGGCGCCTCTGGGACAGCTTGGCGTCCAGTGCCCAGAACACCTTCACGATGCGGAGGGTGTTCTGCGTGACCGGCTCGGAGAAGTCCCCGCCTGGCGGCGACACTGCCCCTATCACCGAGACCGAACCCATCCTTCCGCTCAGTGCCTTGACCCGCCCCGCACGTTCGTAGAACTCCGAGAGGCGGGCGGCGAGGTACGCGGGGTACCCCTCTTCACCCGGCATCTCTTCGAGGCGGGACGAGATCTCACGCATGGCCTCGGCCCAGCGCGATGTCGAGTCTGCCATCAGCGAGACGTCGTATCCCATGTCCCTGAAGTACTCCGCGATGGTGATCCCGGTATAGACCGACGCCTCCCTTGCAGCGACCGGCATGTTGCTCGTGTTTGCGATCAGCACGGTCCTCTCCATCAGCGGTTTCCCGGTCTTCGGGTCCTCCAGTCCTGGGAACTCCGTCAGGACCTCGGTCATCTCGTTGCCGCGCTCCCCGCACCCGATGTAGACCACGATCTCGGCATCGCTCCACTTGGCGAGCTGCTGCTGGGTGACGGTCTTTCCGCTCCCGAACGGCCCCGGGATGGCTGCCGTGCCCCCCTTGGCGATCGGGAAGAGACCATCGAGGATGCGCTGCCCGGTGAGGAGCGGGATCGTCGGGTTCATCTTCTCGAGGACGGGCCTCGGGACGCGGACCGGCCACTTGTGCATCATGGTCAGGGCCGTCCCGTCGTCCAGCGTGCAGACCACCTCGTCCACTGTGAAGGAACCTGACTTGATACTCCTGACAGTACCTCCCCTGACATTGGGGGGCACGAGGACCCTGTGGACGATGTTCGTCTCCTGGACTTCCCCGATGATGGTCCCCGGCCCGACAGCCTGGCCTTCCCTGACGATCGGGCGGAATTCCCACTTCCGGGAGTGATCGAGGCCTGCTGCCGACACGCCCCTCTGGATGAAGTCCCCCATCTTGTCGACGAGTACGGAGAGGGGCCGCTGGATACCGTCGTAGATGCTGGTCAGCAGCCCCGGTCCGAGTTCAACGGCAAGGGAGAGCCCTGTATTGGCCACCGACTCACCTGGTCGAATTCCCGAGGTGTCCTCGTAGACCTGGATGATGATGTTCTCACCCTGGATCTTGATCACCTCTCCCATGAGTTCTTCCTTGCCGACCTTGACCACGTCGTACATGTGGGCCTCAATTCCCACAGCAGTGACCACGGGACCGGCAATTCGCTTGAGAACTCCTGTCTTTGTTGTCTTTGTGTCCTGTGCTTTCACTTCCACAGATCAACACCCACTGATCGCTTTATCCTCTCCCTCATGGAGAGGCCCCCTTCTTCGGCTCCAATCGTGATGACCGTCGGTTTCACCGACTCTTCGAGGGTCATCTGCAGCCTCCTCGGGATCTTCCCGATGTCCCCGCTCTGCAGGACCAGGATCCCTACCTCCGGGTCCTCGAGGACGCGGTTGATGTGCTCCACGAGTTTCTCGTCGCTCTCGGCAGGGTATGTCTTCCGGATACCCGCGAGGCGGAAGCCGATGATGAACTCCTGGTCTCCTATCACTGCGATCTCCATTATATCACCAGGTACCCCCGGATCCTCTCGGGCGTCAACCCGGATTCCTTCCCCCTCGCGAGGGCACGGAGATTGAAGATCTCGTACTTTTTCATCTCCAGGTACGCAAGGATAGGGTGGATGGAGAAAGGTTGGAGCTTGGACATGGTCTCCATCTCGGCGAGCTGCACCTTGATGAGCTCGATCTCGATGCCACGAAGCGACTTCTCCTCCCGGAGCCTCTCCAGCAGTTCCCGGAGCGGTTTCACCCGTACCAGGGGTACGAGTGCATCGATGAACTCGTTTGGGTCTTTTATCGGGAAGATGCGCTGGAGCGCCTGGGGAGGGATCGTACCGCCGGGAATGATGATCCCGGAGATATCGTTCACCGAGGGGTCTGCACGGACGCGGAAGACCGTCCTGATGTTGGTGATATCGATGTCCAGAGTGATGTAATCGAGGAACTGCCTGCCGCCCTTGATACCGCTGTGGGCATACGCAACCAGGTCAGCGTAGAACTGCTTGTAGAGTTCGTTCTCCACCTTCGGGAGGAGTTCTTCCCTGACCCCCCCCTCCGTCATCCGGGACAGGAGCGGGTGAACCCCCTTACCCTTGAGGGCCTCGATGACCCTCTCGGGGGTCGGCTCCTCGAGGAGCCGGTCGAGGAACGCCCTGTCGAGTTCGCCGGCAGGTACAAGGATCTCCTTGATCTTCCCCTTCCGCTCTCCGTGGAGCTTGCCCCGGATGATCGTGAGGATGTTCTGGATGTCCCACCGCCGCAGATACGCGCGGGTCAGGTCCTTGAGTGTGCCCGGCGTGATCGTCTGGATGTCCTGGTACTCTTTTGCGAGGTTCCACGATAGCGCGATCTCGATGAGGTCGATTCCCCGGAACGAAGTCGCCAGTTCGTCCACCTCCTTCTTGTACTGTGACTCACCGACGAACCTCGTGATCTCTGCGAGCCCCATGTTCAGCATCCGCATGTATTCCTCCCGGGGAATGAGCTTGGACTTGCGCACCCGCATCCTGGTGCAGACATAGATGTAGGGGACAGGGCCGGCTCTCACTTCTGCCACGAGAACACCCCTTTATCCAAAGAGAAGGTCTGATGCATCTTTGAGTCCTGACTCCCACACCATGTCCAGGAAGGTGCGGTAACTGTAATCGAGCTGCAGGCTGCCGTCCCTGCTCTCGACGATCACACCACCATCGATGTCGGCGTTGCTGCTTCCCACAGAAAAATCCCGGAACTCGGGGTTCTGCGCGAGGACTTCTTCGAGTAGTCTCCGATCGCGGGGATTCACGTGCACGACTCCTCCCTGGATCTGGGTCTTTGCCTCCCTGAGGAGGTTGATGATGGCCTCGCGGTGAAAACTCTCGGGCAGACCTGCAATTGCCTCCTTGGCACGCTGGTATACCTGGTCCAGGAGTTCCTTCTGGGTGTTGAGCAACTCCCGTTTTACCTGGAGGTTGGCCGCCGATACCTCCTGGCCCATGATATACGCAGCCTGCCTCTCCACCTCCTCATTTGCAGTCTGCTTGATCTT
>JAKPSJ010000033.1 GCA_029555345.1 Methanobacteriota archaeon
TGTCGTAAGCGGGGGAACAGTGTTCGGCTGGTCGACGACAAGCGTCACTCCCCCTGCAAGCGCACTCCGGCTCCCGCTTTCCCAGTCCTCCTTCTCTTTCTGGGACCTCCCCCGCATGTGGACGTGCATGTCGATCGCTCCGGGCAGAACGATCATCCCCCGGCACGACACAGTCAGGAAGGAGGGTAGCCCTGCACCGACGTGGCACACCCTCCCGTCCTCAATGGAGATGTCTGCGACCCTCCCGCCGGGGAGGAGGACGTCACCGAGGACGAGGTCACACCCGTGCGAAGAAGTTGCCATTTCTAGAGTGATACCGCGTGGGAAGAGATGATACTTTACTTTTGTGACCAGGGAAGGTGACCATGCCGGGAGTTTCCCGCATGACTGGATAGAAACCTCCCTGAAGCGATACTGCCTGCAGGAACGGGTCTGGGAAATATTAATGATAAACTGGACAGATTACCTCTCGCAGCTTATTCAAGGTGAAATGACATCATGAAACCGGTTATTGCCATTATTGTCATATCTATCCTGTTGGTCCTGGTCACGGCTCCTTCGTGGGGGGAAGAGACACTCCCCGGACCCGCGACACCGGAAGAGACCCAGACTCTGATCGGGCCTGTGACCCTGGCGGGACCCATCGGAGGAGATGTCGGTTTCTTCTCCATCAGTTCGGAGCCATCGGGAGCTGACGTGATGTTCGACGGAAAGTACCTGGGCGAGACGCCGATCGTTGCGGAAGTGTACACGACTGCATCTCCGTCGCACACAATATCGGTCAGCAAATATGGGTACAAGACCTGGACCCTCACCTACACTCGAAACCCTGCTGCCGGCCAGACGATATCCATCACGGCAGACCTGGAGCCAGTTATCCAGACCGGCTTGATACAGGTGTCCTCCTCTCCCTCCGGAGCCATTGCACGGCTCGACGGAGGTGAGACACTGGTGACGCCAGGCACGTTCCGATACGTCGCTCCAGGTCACCACACCGTGGAACTTGCGCTTTCCGGCTATTTTCCCTACAGCACGTCGGTGAACGTGGCGGCCGGCGGGACGTCGAGCGTCAGTGCCTCGCTGTCCCCCATACAGGCCACAGGGTACCTCCGGGTCACATCGTCGCCACCAGGTGCCGAAGTTTATGTCGATGAGGCCTACAGGGGGTACACTCCGGTGACGGTGGGTTCACTCCCCACCGGCAGGCACGTTGTCCACCTCCACCTCTCGGGCTACCAGGACTATATCCGGAACGTGGACATCGAGAGCGGGAGCCAGTCTGCATTCTCCGCCTCGCTGACCCCTGTATACCAGCCCACGACAGGGGATATCCTCGTGACCTCTGTCCCGGACGGGGCTGCCATCTACCTTGACGGTAGTTACCAGGGCATGACGAACGGGAAAAACCCGTTCGATGTCACAGGGGTCGCACCCGGCATCCACACCATCGCCCTCCTGAAGAACGGGTACAGGGACTATTCGTCCGACGTGACGGTCTCGGCCGGAACGACGACCACTATCTCAACAGTTCTCACCCCAGGTTCTGTCGCACCAGCCACGGGGGAGATTTATGTCGAATCCTCACCCTCTGGGTCGGAAGTGTACCTCGACAACGTCTACAAGGGTTTTGCACCACTGACAATCCACGACGTCCCGCCGGGCTCGCACGTCGTCCTGCTCCGGATGAGCGGATGCACTGACTTCCAGCATACCGTCCAGGTGACCGGCGGACAGACCGCATCCGTTATCGGCGGGCTTTCACCGCTTCCAACCCAGGCCCCCACGAAATCGCCTCTGCCGCCTGCAGTGGCGGTTCTTGCGATTCTGGCAGGTCTCGCCCTTGCGTATTCCAGGAAAGACTAAGAGAGGCCCTGAAAAAAATTTCATTTCAAAAAGGGAACAGTATGCGAGGGATGGGATTTGAACCCAAGAACTCCTGCGAGACTAGACCCTGAATCTAGCGCCTTTGACCTGGCTTGGCTACCCTCGCTCCTCCTAGTTTTTGGTTGCCCGGGAAAATAAAAGATGTGGATAAACAGGATAACCCATCGCTTCACCTGCCGCTTTCTTTCCCGCCGGCACTTCTTCGAGTCCCCCTGGCAATGACCACGACATTCCCTGGATAAAGTCAACCAGGTCCATGGCTCCCCTCTCCATGTCTGTCTCCCCGAGATCAGAGTTCCCGAATGCACAGGACTTTCCTGCCGGAACCTGGAGACCGCATCGCTATCCATCACCTGGGTAGATCCTCCCCCCCTTGTTCCGATAGCTTCGAAATTTTTCGCAGTTTACGCCAGGTTGATGTCATCGGCTCCCCTAACGCGTTGTAGAGAAGACCATGTCACCCAATCACCGCACCCTCGTACTCTGCTCCTGCCTCGTCCTCGTCGCCGTGCTTGCCGCAGGATGCATGATCACTCCTGCAACGACGCCGCCGGTCCCGGCCGGGGTCAAGAAGTTCAATTCGACCGCCGAGATCGAGCAGTACCTCGAGGAGTCGGCGGCACGAGTCCCACGGGACTCCACTTTCTCTACCCTCGTTCCTACGATGGCAGCAGGCGGCATTTCGAATGCCCCGCAGTCCTGGGGAGAGGGCGCAGGCACTGCCATCCCTGCACCAGCCCTTCCAGGTGGTACCGGGTACTCGAAGACCAATGTCCAGGTCGCAGGCGTCGATGAGCCCGATATCGTAAAAAATGACAACCGGTATATCTACACCGTCTCCGGGCAGGACCTCGTGATCATCGATGCTTACCCCGCAGCGAGCGCCTCGGTCGTATCGAAGATCGCGATCGAGGACACGCCCCACGATATCTTCGTCCGTGGGAACCGCCTCGTCCTCTTCAGTACTGGAACCGACAGCCCGAAAACCAGTATCTCCACGGAACGTGCCGAACCTGCGATAATGCCGGTGCCCACGTACTATCGCCCCTCCGTGCCTGTCACACATGCGACCATCTACGACATCCGTGACCGGGCAAACCCCACCGTCGTGAAAGACTACTCGATCGAGGGCGATTACATCGATGCCCGGATGATCGGGCCACTCGTCTACCTGGTCACACGGGAGCAGATTTACCCGTACCGCGATGCCCCGCTCGTCGTCCCTGCGCTCCGCGAGGGGACGCGGACAGTCGTCCAGCCGGATGTCTGGTATTTCGACCACCCCGATTCCCAGTATACATTCACCACCATCACCTCTCTCGATATCGCGAGCGGGAGGGAGAGGGACGCCCAGACCTACCTGCTGGGCAGCGGAAACACCATCTACGTATCGGAAGGTGCACTGTACGTGAGCTACCCCCAGTATCGCCCCATGATCTACCGGTATGAGAAGAACCTCCCGGTCCCTGCCATCACGGACAGTGGTCCTGCCGCCCCCTCACCGCGTGTCCAGCCCGATTTCAACACGCTCACCGGCGAGGAGCGCCAGTCCATCCTCGAGGAACTCCGGAAGGGCGAACAGGACGCAGTCCTCCGGGAGGAGGCTGACCAGACCACGACGGTTATCCACAAGATCGGTATCCAGGACGGTGCAATTACCTATCGTGCCAGGGGAGAGGTCCCCGGTACCCTTCTCAACCAGTTCTCGATGGACGAATACAACGGCGACCTCAGGGTCGCGACCACGTCTAGCGTATATTCGCCGCGATACGGCCAATACACCTACAATAACGTCTATGTCCTGGACGACACCATGGCGAGGATCGGCGAACTGACCCACATTGCCGAACAGGAGACGATCTACTCGACGCGGTTCATCGGCGACCGGCTCTACATGGTGACCTTCAGGCGGATGGACCCGTTCTTCGTGATCGATCTCTCCACGCCAGGGAGCCCGAAGGTCCTCGGGAAACTGAAGATCCCAGGCTATTCCGATTACCTCCACCCCTACGATGCAGACCACATCATCGGGATTGGCAAGGAGACCGCAACCAACGACTGGGGTGGCGTCTCCACGAGCGGGGTCAAGCTCGCCCTCTTCGATGTCTCGGACGTCTCAAACCCCGTACAACTCGACAAGGTACAGATCGGGGACGCCGGCTCCGATTCGGCCGCCCTCAAGGACCACCACGCCTTCCTCTTCGACAAGGCAAAGAACCTCCTGGTGATCCCCGTACGCGCGGTCACCGCTGAACCGGCAACAAGGGGGGACGGTTACTCCAATCGCCCGCAGGTGTGGTACGGCGCATACGTCTTCGGTCTTTCTCCGGAGACCGGGTTTTCCCTCCGCGGCACTGTCCAGCATGGCAGCGGTGACCCTGGGTACTCTTATTACGGTAGCTCGGCATCCGAGGTGAAGCGTTCCCTGTACATCGGTGACGTGCTCTACACGATGTCATCCAGACAGGTCAAGGCAAATCCACTCGACGACCTCGCAACCACCCTTGCAACGATCCCCCTTCCCCCCGCGGGGGATGTCTACTACCCGGTCGGCATGGAATAGAGAGCGGGGAACCGGATACTTTTTTTCGACCGGACCGGTCCGGGAGATCCCGGTACGGCTAAGGTACACACCACGCGACTTTTTTTTGGCGGATACCCTTTATCCCCGCCCAACCAGGATGAGGCGAGTGTGTTTACACTAAGATTAGGATACAACTGTTTTTTGTTTGCCAAGTATCCCCCCACCTGGAGTGATTTGCCCGGCAGTTCGAAACGTTCGATGGCATCTGGGTTTTCCAATGGACCCGGGCAGGGTGTAGTCCTTGAGTAACCCCTTCCCCTGCAACGAGTACCAAGGGTGAGACTTCAAAGCACGCGATGTGTCGCCGGGATGCAAGGATACCAGGGTAATTGCCATGAGAGACGCTCGTGACCGGGACCTGTTGAAAAGGGGGCGCTACTTCTCCCTCAACAGCCACTTCCACAATGGGATGATAGTGATAGTGTCATCGGCCTGCTCGGAATCCTTTGTGAGAATAATCATCTCTTTCACCCTGTCCCCGTACTCTCCTGCAAATTCCCGGAGTCCTTCTATCTCCCTTTCATGAATGGCATCTGTATAAGAGACGTTGATCGCGGTAAGAAGGTTATCCTGGCCTTTTACGACAAAGTCGACATCTCTCTTTTTCTTCCAGTAGAACGGCGTGGCACCGGACCGGAGCAAATCGACGAATACCCGGTTCTCGGCAAGTTTCCCGAAGTTTTCACCCGAAAAGACCCGTTACTGACCGAGTATCGATACCAGGAATGAAGATAAACCCCCCTTTTTTCTAAAACGGATTGAATCCCCGAAAAGCATCGACCCACTCAACTTTTACACAATGTCCATTCACAACGGGCTAACGACATCGAGCCTTTTCCCCGGGCCACCGCAAGGCTCTCTCGGGAGAGTCATTGATCGCATACCAGACACAGGTCATGCCACGGGTGCAAAGCACCGTGCAGATCAATTTTCCGCGAAGGTTACCGTTATCAACTGCTTTTTTATATTCCAGAACCAAACGTCTGAGGACGTTTGATGAAAATAATTGAAGTTCGGGGATTGAGCAAGAATTTTGGTAATATCAAGGCTGTGGATAACGTCTCTTTCGATGTGGAGGAGGGGGAGTGTTTCGGCCTGCTCGGCCCCAACGGGGCAGGGAAGACGACGACACTCAAGATCCTGGCCACGGTGCTCAACCCCGATTCGGGTTCTGCGAAGATATGTGGATACAGTATTCTCGAAAACAAGGACGAAGTGAGGGCGAACCTCGGGATGGTGTTCGAAGAGATGAGCCTGGACATCCAGCTGACGGGAAGGGACAACCTCGATTTTCATGCATGCATGTACCACATGCCCCGCGAAGAGAGGAAAAGGAGGATCGCCGAGGTACTCAAGATGGTGGCCCTCGAGGACAAGGCGGATGTTCCGGTCAAGGACTACTCGGGAGGGATGCAGCGGAGGCTCGAGATAGCGAGGAGCATGCTCACGAACCCCCGCGTCCTCCTGCTGGACGAGCCAACGGTAGGGTTGGACGTCCAGACGAGGCGGTTCATGTGGGACCACGTCCGGGATATGAACCACAAGCAGGGTGTCACAGTCCTGCTCGCGACCCACTACATCGAGGAGGCAGAGTATCTCTGCGACAGGATGGCGATCATGAACCAGGGGAGGATCGTGGCGATCGGCACTCCGAGCGAACTCAAGGACTCTGTGGGAAAGAGCGTTGTTTCGCTCACCATCAGCGGGAATTCGTCCGGAGAATTCACAAGGATGCTCTCGGGGCTCCCCTGGGTCGAGAACGTCCAGCAGAAGGATGGCCAGATCGAGATCGGGCTGAAACGGGAGAATATCAACCTGGCCGAGATCGCTGACCTCGCTCAGAAGTCCGGCCTTACCATCACTTCCATAAAATTGCATAAACCCAGCCTCGAAGACGTATTCTTCCAATACGCAGGGATTCCCGTGGAGGAAGAGTGATGAACGTCCTGGAAGTGGAGGGCCTCACAAAGATCTTCGGCGACTTCACTGCCGTCGACCACATCAGTTTCACAGTCCCGGAAGGCGAGATATTCGGCTTCCTCGGCCCCAACGGGGCGGGGAAGTCCACTACCATAAAGATGCTCACCACCATCCTCAACCCGACCTCCGGGGAAGCCAGGGTGTGTGGGTACGATATCGTCCGAGAGAGGGATGAAGTGAGGAGGAATATCGGGATCGTATTCCAGGACCCCTCGACCGATCGGTTCCTCACCGGCAGGGAGAACCTGAGGTACCATGCAGTCATGTACCACCTGTCTCCCAAAGAGATCGAGGAGAGGATTGACGAGGTGCTGGACCTGCTCGAGCTCCGGGGCAGGGAGGACACCCCCATCAATGACTGTTCCACCGGGATCCAGAGGCGGTTCGAGGTCGCCAGGGGCTTCCTGACGCACCCCCGGTTGCTCTTCCTGGACGAGCCCACCATTGGCCTGGACATGCAGGCCAGGAAGAGGCTCTGGAGTTACATCGACAAGCTCAGAAAAGAAGAGATCACCATCCTCCTCACGACCCACTACATCGAGGAGGCGGACTACCTCTGCGACCGGGTGGGCATCATCGATCACGGGAAGATCGTCGCCATCGACACCCCGCAGAACCTGAAGCATGTCGCCGGGAGCGAGGTCGTCCGCGTGGAGGTTGCAAACGGCCAGGGAACGAAGTTTGCCGATGCACTGAGGGCAGTGGACTGGATAACGGCCATCGAATATGACGGGCATGAAATGAGGTTGAGTGTCGTCGGCGGAGAGCGCAGGATCCCAGAGGTCCTGGCTGTCGCCAGCCAGACTGGAACGCCCATCACGTCGGTGGAGCTGGTCAGGCCGAGCCTCGAGGATGCGTTCCTTTACTACACGGGAAAGACGATACGCGAGGAAGAAGGGAGCATGCAGGACTTAATGAGAACAAGAATGAGAAAAAGGAGATGAAGACATGGAAAATGCAACTGTTTCCAGGGGATCCAGGGTCAGCCGCCTGATAGACCCCCTGCCGATATACATCATGTGGCTGCGGGAGATGAAGAGGATGTTCAGGGTGAAGGCAAGGCTCATCTCGAACCTGCTGATGCCGGTCCTTTTCCTTGCGTTCCTTGGCCTGCCCCTGAGCATGGTATCCATGAACGGAAGCGAGATGTTCGGTCTCCCCCCGGGGGTGGATTTCCTTGATTTCCTGGCGCCGGGGATCATTGGCATGACAATCCTGTTCAGTTCCCTCATGGGAGGTGCATCCGTCGTCTGGGACAAGGAGTTCGGGTTCTTAAAAGAGGTCATGGTCGCCCCTGTCAGCAGGTTCTCCATCCTGCTGGGCCGCCAGGCCGGTGCCATGACCATATCCATCGGACAGGCACTCATCATCCTCCTGATCGCGACTCTCATGGGGGTCAACCTCCAGAACTCCCCCGTCGTATTGCTCTCGATCGTGTTCATGGTCCTGACCAGCGCCACATTCATGGGGCTTGGATTGATACTGGCCACGAAACTGGGCGAGATGGAGGGGTTCATGGCCATCCTGTCGCTGTTCCAGATGCCCCTCTTCTTCATGTCTGTCGCCCTCTTTCCGCTGGACCTCATGCCGAAGTGGCTCGGGTACATCATATGCCTGAACCCCTTCACGTACGGCGTGGACGGGATGAGGGGGGCACTGGTGGGGATATCCACCTTCCCGCTCCTCCTCGATCTCGGTGTCATCTTCGCCTGGGCGGCAGTGCTCGCAGGGCTCGGTACGCACTTCTTCTCCACGATGGAAGCCGACTGAAGTGATGTACCCGGACACAAATACCAGGGGGAGTCAAAGACCGGAAGGGCACGGGTGGGGCATCCTGAAATGTGGCTTGGACTCCCCACTTTGAATGAGTCCAATCTCCCTTCTTTTTTATTCCATCATTCGAGGATCATGACGATTCCCAGGGCGACGACCAGCACGGTGAAGAAGCGCCCGTAGAACTTCTCCATGGCAGGGGTCTTCATCCTGCCCAGGTACCGCGGCCCGAGGTACGCCCCCGTCGCAGCTCCCAATGCAAGGAACACCGTGATCCCCCAGTGGACCTGCCCGATCGCGAGGTGGCCGGCCAGGCCTGCAACGGCATTGAAGAGGAGGATGAACAGGGACGTCCCGACCACCTTCATGGCAGGCAGTCCCATGAGGTACAGACCTGCGATGACCGGCGGGGTCCCGCTCACCCCGAAGAGCCCTGCCATGGCACCGGAAATGATACCGAAGACGATTCCTCCGGCCGCCCGCCCCCGGGTGAGTGGGCGGGATTCCTCCAGGATCCAGGTAGCGGAGCCTGTCCTCTTCCGGGCAGAGAAGAGCATGGGGACGCTCAGGACGATCATGAAGATACCGAAGAGTTTTCCCATGATGGACGGGGGGATCATGCCCGACGCAACTGCCCCGAGCAGTGCACCGATGACCCCGCCAGTTCCGAAGGCCAGGCCCAGAGGGATGTCCAGGTTGCCCTGGCGGTAGTGCCCGACCGAACCGAGGGCGGCGGTCGGGATGATCGAGGCAAGGGACGTGGCGACTGCATACTGCGTCGGCACGTGGAAGAGGAGCGTGAGCAGTGGGACGTAGAAGAAACCGCCACCGCCGCCGAACGTGGTCACCAGGAGACCGATGAGAAAGCCGGTCAGGACCAGCGGCACGATCCACCACACGGTGAAGGCAACGGGCATTTTAGCCGGAGCACCCCCTTACACAATTGCAAATTACTGACTTATACGGAATGGACATGAAATCACACTGAAGTTTTTCATCTTCAATCCGATGAGGATGTCGAAGGGCTCCTCCAGTTTCTTTCGTGGATGGGGACGTTCCGTGAATCGCCTGCCATAGATTAAATCGTGATGTAGGGACCGCCACGATTATCCTGCTGACACAAATGCAGGGCCGATATCCTCCCGGAAAAACGTGGCCGGGAACAATTGGCTCATGGGGATGGACACAACGAGAATCAGATGGAAGTGGTTGATATTCGATGTCATCATTGAGTAAATCCCGTGTCACCTTCAATTGTCCAATCAATCCGATGACAAGACGACAGGTCGTGGAGCAGAAACGGACCGTATCTGGAATCCCGTCCCTGGATGTTGGGTCCTGGGTCCATCGGGTCCGACGGGACGGTGGGCGCCAAGAGTACTCATTGAGTAGATATATGTACAATGGTAGACCATTTCCGTTCAATTTCATCAAGGAGGAAAAAGAATGGTTTCCCAAAAATACCCGCACCTCTTCTCCCCCATCAGGATCCGGAATGTCGAGATCCGCAACCGCATCGTGATGCTGCCGCACGAGCCGGCATTTGGCGGGGAAGACCATATGCCCACCCGCAAACAGGCCTTCTATTACCGCGAGCGGGCCATAGGGGGCGTCGGGCTCGTTGTCGTCCCCAGCATGGGGGTGCACCCTTCGGGGAGCTCTGCCCACATGGTCCACGCTTTCGACAGGCGGAGCGTTCCAGGCCTGAGAGAGATCACCGATGCTGTCCATGGGTTCGGGGCCAGGGTCTTCGGCCAGCTCACCCACTATGGCAACCAGTCGCGCAGCATCGAGACCCACCGCCCCCTGTGGGCGCCATCTGCGCAGCCGGACATGACGGTCGGCGAGGTGCCCTGGGCGATGACAGTCCCGCAGATCCACGAGATCGTGGCCGGGTTCGGTGTTTCCGCATCTCATCTGATCGAAGCCGGGTTCGATGGCGTGGAGATCAAGGTGGCCCACGATGGCGTGCTGCGCCAGTTCCTGTCGCCGCATTCGAACCACCGCAACGATGAATACGGGGGATCTGCCGAGAACCGTGCACGAATCGTGCTGGAGGTGCTGCAGACCATCCGGAAGGCCATAGGAGATCACCCTCTCGGGATACGCCTCGACCTCAACGAGTACCTTCCCGATGGGTTGGGAGTCGACGATGCCATCGGTTTTGCCAGGATGTTTGCCGGTATCGCCGATTACATATCCAGTGATTCGGGTACCTGGGAATCGTTCCCGATGATGATCCCTGCCACCCCCATCGACCATGGGTTCCTACTCCCGCAGGTGAAACGCTTGAAAGAAGCCATTTCGATCCCAGTGATCGGTCACGGGCGGATTGTCCGCCCTGACGAGGGAGAAGCGGCCCTTGCAGGTGGTTCTTGCGACATGATCGGCATGGCGCGCCAGATGATCGCAGACCCGTTCTGGGCAGAGAAAGCCCGGCGTGGCGAGGGAGAGACGATCGTGCCCTGCATTGGATGCAATTTCTGTGTCGGCCGCCTGCTGGGTGACAAGCCCATCATGTGCACCGTGAACCCGGCCACCGGGTTCGAGGAGTTTTACGGCCATGAAAAACAGGCTCAACTTGCAAGCCAGCCCGGAAAAGTGGTTGTCGTTGGCGGCGGCCCCGCCGGGATGAGAGCGGCAGAGCTTGCTGCGAGGCAGGGTCACCACGTGGTGCTCTTTGAAAGAGAGCGCGATCTTGGCGGGCGGGTGAGATGGGAGAGCCGCTTGCCGGGGAAATCCGAATTTGAGGGCATTACGCATTACGAGAGCAGCTCACTGGAGGCCCTCGGCGTGGATGTGCGTCTCGGCGTGGAAGCGAGTACCGAAAAGGTCCTGGCCGAGAGGCCTGACCGGGTTATCCTGGCCACGGGTTCGCAGATGGTGGCAGGCGGAATCGGTGGCAGCGATGCCCGGTCCAAGTCCTTTACGACCATGGATGCCCTCGGTGGACGGGTGAACGGCAAGCACGTGGTGGTATTGGATTACCAGGGGACACTGGAGGGCGCCGGGGTGGTCGAACTGCTTGCCATGCAGGGCAAGCGTGTCACATGGGTGACACCCGCCTTTGCCGTGGCGATGAACGTCGACCCGGCAAACTCCCTGCCGCTTTTCCAGCGGCTGGGCAGGTTCCAGGTTCGCACAGAGCCCATGCAGACTGTCACCAGTTTCGAGGGTGGAACAGCCACGCTGCTCAACCCCTACTTTGGGACGACGTCCACGGTAGAGAGCGTGGATGCAATCGTGGTCGCTGGCAGCATGGCGCCCAGGCAGGAACTGTTCGACCAGCTCCAGGGGAAGGTGCCGCGTGTCGACATCATAGGGGACGCCGCGTCTCCCCGGACGACCAGTACGGCCATACTCGATGCCACAGGTTTGGTCCTCCCGTACAGGTAGGAGCCCATCCATCTCCAACAGGAACGGGAACTTTCCAGCCGAAATCAGATCGGCTGCAATTCCTGTCCCTGCACCACGTCGCGCAGGTGTCGCCGAGGAGAAAGAGGTCGCTGTCGGGACACCTGTTGGGGATACAGGCGGCAATCCTCACCTTTCGGCCAGGGGACCGGCGAGCTCGTACCACTCGGCGATCAGTTCACCGGGTGACGGGAACGGCTGCCTGAAGATTGGATCGTTCTGGTAACCGGTCACTTCGGTGAGAGAAACGCAACAAGGGTGATGCCGAGAGGAGACCTGTCGATCGTTCCCTGGAGCAGTTCCCGCTCTTCCACGTTCCCAGCGATCTACGGTTCGCCCGTCATGGAAAACCAATCAGAACAACCATTGCATCTTCGGCATCGATACGCGGTGGAGGTTCTCCGGGTTGGCATGCTGCCGATAATCGTCGAACCACCGTGCCATCGGGTCGCTCAAGAAGACGAGCGTCTTTCCAATGTTTGCAGGGTCCGCTGCCTGGTGATACCGCATGATGACATGGTGTGCAGTTTTTCCTACGACCTCTATCTTGCCGGTCGCGTGCGACATCACGAAGCGGGCGCGTTTTGCAAGGCCCGAACAGGCTTTCCATGCCTGCTGGATGATCTCGTAGGACCGCTCCACCGGCGTCTGGAAGAAACGGTTCCCGAGTGACGGCCTGCACTGGAAGACATAGTAAGGGGAGACCCCTGCAAACGAGAGTTTGCGGAAGAGCTGGGTGAGTGTCTCCGGCTTGCTGTTGACCTCGTTCAACACGGGAGTCTGGTTGAGAACGATGACCCCTGCACGAATCAACTGCTCGATTGCCTGCATTGATACCTCGGTCATCTCGCGCGGGTGATTGTAATGGACCATGACGTAGATCCTCTTTTGAGGAGTACTGTACCTGGACAGGACATCGAGGAGGCCAGGGTCGTTGAGGAACCTGTAGGGATTGTAAGCGGGCATCTTGCTGCCGATCCTGATGATGTTGACGTGCTCGATCTCCCTCAGTTCCTTGAGGATCGCCTCGAGACGTTTCGTCTCCAGGGTGAACGGGTCTCCCCCGGTGAGGAGGACGTTGGTGATCTCGGGATGGGCCCGGATGTAATCGAGGCCTGCAGAGATGTCCTTGATCGTCTCCCGCTCGCAGTTGATAAACAGCCGTTTTCTGAAACAGAACCGGCATATTCCTCCGCACACATCCGAGAGGAGGAGGAGTCCGGTCTGGGAATATTTGTGCTGCAGGCCCGGCAGTTTCGTGTAATCTTTCTCGTGGGAGGGGTCCATGGATCCCCCTCCTTTCAGTTCGCGGATGTCGGGGACCACGATCCGACGGATCGGGTCCTGCCAGTCCTTCCAGTCGATCAGGGAGAGGTAATACTCGTTCGCCCGGAACGGGAATGTCTCCGTTACCTGCTCCATCTCCTTGCGTTCCCCTGGACCGAGCCCGACGAGGTTGTCGAGTTCGTCGATTGAATGAATGAATCTTGGATTCATGCGTGCACCTCTGGACAGTTCTCGTGCCCTTTTTTACCGGGCACGGTGGGGTGCCGCTCAAGGAGTTTTAAACAAAGACATAGGTATGCGTTTGCAGCAGCACCCGGTAACCCTCCATTGGGGTTCATATTTTAAACCCTTTCTGCCTGTGGCCCGTTCCGTGCAGGGATCGATGAGAATGAGAAAGCCCCTGAAGCGAAAAAATGCGTCAATCTGAATCCCGATTCTCGAAGTTTACGGAAAGGCCTTGAATCATATCACATATGTGCCTGGATACCCATGGCAAAATAGGATCGATAGGGGGGATTATTTCCCCACTTTCTTGAGATCGTTGATGCGCTTCTCCACTAGCTCCAGCTGCAGCTTGAGGTGCATTCGCTGGACTTCCAGCGCCTTGATCTCCTCTTCGACGGACATCATCCCGCCGCAGCCGCACCCGCAGTAGCCCATGCAGCCCCCGTGATGTCCCGGCGTGTGCCCCATCATCTTCGTCTCTCACCTCCTTTGCCTGTTCTCCCTATGACATTAATCTGGAGTGTATTAAGGGTATAAAATATAGCAAAGTGGCAATGAAAGCCCAGGAAAGTGATACACACTGGCTCCGTCTGCAGGAGGGGACGAGCAGAACGCTGACGAAAACGTTCTCCGCACATTTGTGGGGAACGGTCTCCAGGGAAGGAAAGGCCAGAGGTCCCTTTTTGCGTTTTTTCGACGGCCTGGTGGGGACTGTTCCTGCCGTGGATGGGATTCCGATGAGGCCCGGTAATACCGCGGGTAACACAGACCCTGCTCAAACATCTTTCATGAACTGGCAGTAGAGGCGTACCACTGTTCAAACCGATAAACAGCCTCCTGCCCAACACATTCCCCCACCGGTATTCGCTCCATGGCCTGCCGATGGACACGGGTCACCGCACCGGGCTCGTTCCCGTTTGTCACCCCTTTTGCACGTGCTTTCGGTACATACCCTCGAGATCTGCGAGATTGGTCACCGGAGTGGGTATCACCCGCGAATCGTTCTCCATGACCGCCCTCGCCAGGTCCCGGAAGACGTCCGCTTCCCTGGAACCGGGAGCGTGCTCCACCACGGGTTTTCCCTCGAGCTCGCATGCCTGGATCACTGGGCTGCGCGGGACATACTGGATGAACGACGTCCCCAGCATCGCGGCGAACGCCGGGAGGACCCTGTGCTCGAACTCCTCGTCGCCGTTGCTGTTGCATAGGATCCCGGCAAGCCCGGTGTCCCCCCGCTTCGCGAGGCGCTGTACGGCCCTCGCGATGTTGTTCGCCGCGTAGATGCTCATGAACCCGCCCGAGCAGACAAGGTAGATCTCCCTCGCGAACCCCTCGCGGATGGGCATCGAGAACCCTCCGCACACGACGTCTCCGAGCACGTCATAGATCGCGACGTCGATATTGTAGGTCGAAAAAGCGTTCAGGTCCTTGAGGATCTGCAGGGCGGTCAGCACTCCCCGGCCGGCGCACCCGACACCCGGCTCAGGCCCGCCCGCCTCGACGAGGTAAATGCCGCCGGGCGACCTGTAGACGATGTTGTCGAGCTTGATCGAGTACTCGTCCTTTCCAACTCTCAGCTGCTCCCGGTGCTCTTCCAGCACTGCGGGGATGAACTTTCCCCCTGCAAGGATCCTCGTCGAGTCCCTCTTGGGGTCGCATCCGACTTGCATGACCGTGTGCCCCATCTCGTGCAGGGCAGCCGACAGGTTCGAGGCAATGGTACTCTTCCCGATGCCCCCCTTGCCGTAAATCGCAATCTGTCTCATAACTCCTTTCACCACTTCGCCTGGTACCGTTTCTCTTTCGAACGCCATGCCATCGTCCACTCGTTCTGGACGCACTCGAACAGGTTCAGGATCCCGCCATAACCGAAATACTCCCGGTCGATCAGCCTGAACTGCCGCATCATGCGTACGACCTCGACGACGTAGGGGATGCCGAGCCCCTCGCTTGCGTGCCGCTCGATGGTGCTGCCAAACACGACCCGCGGCCTTGCATCCGCGAGGCACTTCCTCGTCCTGTAAACGTCCGTTCCGAGCACGACTCCCGGGGAGAGGCCGAGGCTTTCCAGTTCCCGGTCCAGCAGCTCCCGCACCTGCCGCTGGGAGCTGTACAGTGCGACGAGTCGCGGGGTCATCTCCATCTCCTCGGTGACGAAGCGGACCAGGGGGATGCCGACAGTGGCATCCGCAACGATCGCGGCAGGTACCCGGTACAGGAACCGGGCCATCGGCCACTTCCTCCGGCATGTCTCCATCACCATCCGCTCGCCCTCCGAGACCATCTCTTCCGCGGTCTCCAGTGCATCGAACCGCTCGCCAAGCGCGGTGAGCCAGCGTTGCGTGTTGGTCATTCCGATGGGCAGGGGTATCCCCCTGCAGACCTGCTCGGTGCCGTACGTCGCAAAGAGGTAATCTGCCGCTTTCTGCCCGGCATCGTGGCTCAGGACGATGGACGCCTCGGCAGACGCGGCGTTCTCGATCTCCGATAGGGGGGTCCGGTGCGCCAGGGTCGCGACGACAGGGACCCCCATCCGGGAGAGGACCTGGCGCACCCATGCGAGGTCTGCTGGCCACGTCGGGTTCGCGTTCGCGTGCGGGGCGATGAGGCACACCGAGCCCGGCACCTTCTCGCCGCTCCCCCTGACCAGTTTCCTGAGCATCGTGTCCAGGGCGATATCGATCCCGTCGTACTGCGACCCCCTGAACCCGGCGCATTCGATCGGGAGGAGACGGAACTTCACCTCGGGCTGCACGGTTTCGCAGACTGCGACGATATCGTCGCCCACGATCTCCGGTCCGCATGCGCTGAGCACAAACAGGACGGAGATGGGCAGATCCTTTGCCTCCCGTATGGTCCGGGCGAGGAGGTCCTCGCCGCCGTGCACGATCTCGTCCACGCACAACTTCGTGCAGAGCGTCACCGTCTCCATGTAGTCGCATTCCTGCGAGGCAAACGCGTTGTTGACGAGGTACTCGCAGCCCTGGGGCGAATGGACGAGCAGGGCAGACCTGGAGACGCCGAGCGCCGTCTGGGCGGCGCCGTTGAAGGCGCACCGGAGGTACGGGTCGGTACACTGGTCCAGGGAGCCGGCGGCCGTCCCGGCAGGTCCTTTATCTCGCACTTGTTCCATAGAGCATCCCCCGGAACAGGCGCGAGCGCGGGAGGTTCTCGTTTTCGAGCGCCTGCCGGACGAGGGCCGCGATGTTCTTTATCCCCCGGAAGCCGTACTGGGGCTGGAAGGCCGGGTTCATGAGCGTCAGGTTCACCACGGGGCAGGGGGGGAAGCGACCCGAGTTGCCGAAGAAGATGACGTTGTCGTACCCGCGGACGATCTCTTCCAGCTCGTCCTCCGTCTCCTTCGATGACCGGAAACTCCCCAGGTGAAACAGCCCTTTCGTGAGGATGATCTCCGGGTTCACCCCGGTTTCGAGTATGTACTTGATGCTGGGCATCCTCTCCTTGATCGTGTAGGGGTGGACGTTTATCACGACCGGGTGGGCGCCGAACTCCTCCGCCATCCTCGCCAGGGAGAGGGCCCGTATCGGGCCGGGGAACTCCGATATCTCGATGACTGCAGTCCTGCCCTCGAGGGCCTGCCTCATGTAGGCGAGTTCCGGCTCCACCTCCCGCATCTCCCGCTCGATCACCTCCAGCGCCTTCTCCTCCATGCCAAGCGGCCTGGCCACACCGAGGAGCCATTCCTTCGTTGCAGTCGGCCCGTACGGCTGCCCCGTCCGGCTGTACGGGACGCCGAACCGCTCCTGCATCAGGTCGCCGAGCTTCTGCCCCCAGTCATAGCACCACGAGGCATTGAGCTCGACCTCCCGGGCATGCCTGATCTGCTCGACCGTGCAGCCACCCGCGATGACGGCATTGACCCGTATCCCGATATCGGAAAGGAGCCGCTCTATCTCGTCCAGGTCCCAGGTGAACTCCGTGGGGTTCGGCCCCCAGCGGGCGCCGAGGATATTGATCGTCCCCTTCCTCTTCGTTTCCGGGGGCTCCATCAGGTCCATGATGAGCTTGAACGCGTCCTCGTAACCGCTCCGGAAGTCCCCGCCGAACCCCTCGCTCCTGAGCGCGAGCACGGGGCAGCCGACCAGTTTCCCTGCCTCGCGGGCGATGCTCTCGACGTCATCGCCGATGATCCCTGAGCAGCAGCACGAGAGGATGACGATGAGGTCGGGGTGGTACTTTGCGTACGCCTCCTTCGCGGCTTCCAGGAGCTTGCCCTCGCCCCCGTAGATGACGTGGCTCTCGTCGAGAGTCGTGCAGGCCGTCGGTTCGAGCGGGACTCCGCGGGTCTCGCAGCACTCCCTGGTCCTGACAAAGTCCGACATGTACAGCGGGCACCCCGTCGGGCCATGGACCAGGGGGACGACGTGGCGGATGCCGCTGATGACATAGTACGCCGTGAAAAATTTGCACATGGGGGCATGCGAGGCCTGGAGACGGGGGATCATCTCGCCCGTCTCCACCTTCTCCAGGAGTTGCTGCAGGTCCCCGTGAAATACGATAAAATCGTTTTCCATGATCACACAGTTCTCCAGTCGAGCATGGAACGTTATATACCTTTATCCGCATGCCCCGCGGAAGAAATGGTCCCGGGGAGGGGTGCCTTTCCTGGTTGCAACGACCGCGGTTCCGATCGTACGGAGCAGTCACAATTGATGGGTATTTCAGGGGATTGCAGGGAAATGTGAATGGATTGTTTCAGGCACGAGCTCCAGGATCAGGAAGGAGCATGGACATAACGAACCTGGAACACGATCGAACCCGAACAGCCAAGACAACAGTCGACCTCCGTCCCGTGACGGTCCTTGCAGTTCGCGAGACGTCGTGCGACGAGAGTGAAAACCCCGGATATTATCAGGACATCCGGAGCATAGCGACCCGGGTGTCACTGGCGGGATAATTTTCCTCAAAATGTGGCGGAATAATTTTCCCCACGCGATCATATAATACGCTCGGAAATCATCCCTGCAGCGAGGGTGTGAACACCCCCTGCTTCCTGCGTTCCTTGAGCCGGTAACTGTCACCTTTTATATTCAGAGTCGTACAGTGGTGCAGGATCCTGTCGAGGACCGCCGCAGCGATCACATGATCTCCGAAGATTTCTCCCCACTC
>JAKPSJ010000041.1 GCA_029555345.1 Methanobacteriota archaeon
GTATCGTGCTCTTGACCGTGTCAAACGCCGCAACGCTCGGGGCACGGGCGGTGATGGTTCCCACCGTTTTGCCCTCGTTGTCCTCGTACACGATCCGGGCCGAATAGCTCTCCCGGGTCCGTGCGAGGGGGTCCATTGTGACACCGCCGACCTCGTACGGGGTGCATCCGAGCGGGTTGGTGGAGACAAGGGTGTTCACGATTGTGTTCAGAGTCGATGCATCCGCGATCGGGTTGCTGAGTGCACGGACCGCGGTCTTTGTTACGCTTTTCTGGACAAAATCTGCCATTTCTGCTGATACTCCTGCCCTTGATGCCAAGGGCAAGAAAGCGTGGAACAATGAAAGAAAAAAGGTGAACGGGCACTCTTCCCGAAAAACGCGGTAACCCTTATGAAAAGAAGATCCGGGCGTTTTAACACGTTCTGGTCCTGCAATTGTGCGGGCCTTCGCTTCCCCCGCCGGTTCTTGGGATTGCACTTGGAAGACGGGTGCAGCCCCGTATTTTTATGAGCTCTCTTATCCCGCCTTCCGGCCGCAACCGATCCTTTTTTAATACACTCATCCGAGTATTTATCAGAAAAGCCGCAACCAGGCAGAGGCCATCAGACATCTCCCCCGTGTCCACTTTCAACAGGATGATTGTTTTCATGAAGCGCACTGTCATACCTGTAACAATCTGTCTTATCCTTGTCATCACAGTCCTAACACCCGTTTTTGCCGGTCAGGATACCCTGCAGGGAGGAAGTGATCCAACCGGGACAGAGAACCCTGACGCACCCGATCCAAAGGATTTTGTGGCCACCACGGAAACCCCCGCCCCGGAAGAGAGTCCGGCTGTCACTTCCCCTGTCCCTGCCAGTCTCCCGGAGATGACAGGCAGTCCGGCAGATCCTCCCGCTGGAGAGAATACGCCGGCATCTACCCTCACCCCGGCGCCGGGACCTGCAGGCGGAACTGTTGATACTGACCCCGGCCTCCCGCCAAAAACACCTGCCGCTGAAACCCTGTCGGAAAATACTTCTGCAATAGAGAGCCAGTCCCCCTCCCCCGTTCCCGGTGCAGGAGAGACCCCCTCTGCCGTCCGGGAAGAGAAGCACGGGAACGCCGGGGAGAAAGGGGGCACGTCCGGAAAAGGCGGGAAGGACTACGCTGACGACGAGATCATCGTCCGGTTCAGGCCTGCCGCCGTTGCTGAGGATAAGGCCCGGGCTCAGGTAACGTCCCGCGCACACCGGGCGGTCGGCGCAACGGTGAAAAAAGATTACAGCCGGCGGGGCATGGCCGGGACACAGGTCGTGAAGCTCCCTCCGGGAAAGAGCGTTGAAGAAGCAATCGCCGAGTACCAGAAGAACCCTGACGTTCTCTATGCCACGCCCAATTACAGGATCTCGCTGATGACGATACCGGACGACCCCCTCTATTCCCAGGAATGGGGCGTTGAGAAGATAGAGGCCCCCTTTGCATGGGACCGGGCAACAGGGTCAGACGACGTCCTCATCGCTGTGCTCGATACCGGGATCGATTATACCCATCCTGACCTCTCCGGCAACATCTGGTCAAACACGGGGGAGGTGCCGGGAAACCTCATCGATGACGATGGAAACGGGTTCGTTGACGATACCACAGGGTGGAACTTCTTTTCTGACACCAGCGACCCGGCGGATACAAACGGTCACGGG
>JAKPSJ010000136.1 GCA_029555345.1 Methanobacteriota archaeon
GGCATCTGCCTCGCGTCGCCGCAGAGGACGTGCACGTTGCCCACCCGGGAGACGAGGGGTCGGCAGAGGGAAAGTGCCGGGCGGGCATGGTCCAGCCCGACGAGGCAGCAGGAGGGATCTCCCTCCAGGGCAGGGCCGATCGCCTGGAGCGTCCTGCAGTCACCGCATCCGACGTCGAGGACCCGCCCTCCCGGGGGGACGCCAGGCAGGTCCTGCGTGGCCCTGCCATAGATGCGTCCCTTCCGCGAGTACTCCCTCTCCCAGGCGAGGCGGGACCGGTCTTCCATGGAGTCACTCCTCCCCGGCCCGGCACCCAGGGGGGTGCCCGGGAAGAACAGGGACCATGAAAAAAGGGAATGAAAGGCTGTGGCGAGGGGCTGGAGCGAACGATGGATAAATGGGAGGTGGAGTCATCCCCCGCGGGGACCGGGTCAGAGGAGACCGAACGATTTCAGCGTCACTTCCGGGTTGACCCCGCCGCAGTGATAGACCACGCCCTCGGAGATCTCGTTGATGACGACTTCTGCCGGGGAAAACAGGGACGTGTCGATCTTGTAGAAGTCGCCGCCAGCCTCTTTGAAGATGTCGTTGAATGGTTTGCCGTATCCCTTCGACTTGTTGCTCGGTATCTTGTCCAGGTAGTCCCGGATCTCGGGCGCCTTCATCGTCAGCATGATGCGGCCGTGGTAGATGGTTGCATCGTTCGTGACGCCCATCGCCATCTTCGGGCCCCGGACCGGGGGAACCGGGGCAGTGCCGATTGCCGCCGTTATCTTCCGCGTATCGAAATGGAGTTCGTTCAGCTTGAACACGGCTGTCTCCACGCACCGGCCGGAGACCTGGATCGAGCCGACTATCGATGACGTGGGGGCGACCACGGCACAGACGTTCGCCGCGTCGACGTGGCAGTCCTCCGCGATCTTCTCCATGACCTGCGCATTGGGGAGGTGATCGCTCTCGAGGGCGATGACAGCGGAGTCGAAGTCGTCCTCGTACTCGATGACCTCGAACGTGTGCTTCGGCTTGAGCGAAAGCGCCCTCGCAGGCCCGCTGCCCATCGCGAAGTAGTTGTTGTGCTTGATGGTCCACCCCGCCTTCTGCGACCCGAGGCACGCGATGGAGGGGAAGTCGGTGAAGACATCGATAAACGGGAGGGGACAGTCCTTTATGGACGCCATCCTGAAATTGACCTCTCCAAGGCCGCCCATGCAGATCTCGGTGAAGGCCCGGCCCGCGGCATACCCGCCGCGTGTACTCACCCCGCAGTCGATGATGCGGGCGCCGTTATCAAGTTCATGGTACGCGGCATTGAATTCTTCAGCGTATTCCGCCAGATTCTCGAATATCTCGAGAGCAAGTTCATTGACACTGAGCACGTGGAGTACCCCCTTTTACCATAGAACATACCCGGCAAATAGATAAGAGTTATTAAATGATCGTTTTATAAAAGGGTTCAGGAGATATACTCGCAGATTTTCGCCGGGTTGTAACGAAGGGAGATCACCCTCGTGCGCCCTTTCCCGTCGCGGTATTCGAGGTCCACGAGGCGGAGTGCATCGAGTTTCCTGACGATCTCGTAGAAACGCGTGTACCCGAGTGCAGACTCTCCCTTGACCGCCCGGTAAGCATCCCCCGCGTTCATCTCCCCGCCCCCTGCTGCATGGCGTGCGAGGATCCCGAGGACATCCTTCTCGTCGGGCTTAAGTGTCCTCACGGACGATGCGAGGTGGATGTACCTGGAGACCTCGTAAGCGCCGCAGATGTCTTCGCTCTCGATCTTCCGGCTTGCCCTCTTCTCGGCGTTCAGGCCGGCACGCTTGAGCAGGTCGATCCCGACACGGAGATCACCGCTCTTCTGGGTCTGCTCCACCACGAGGTCGAACATCTCGGGGGGGAGGCTGCCAGGGTACAGGCCCTGCATCACGCGTTCGCCGATGATCGTCCTCACCTCCTCGGCCGTGTAGGGCGGGAAGTAAATCTCCGTCGGCCGGAAGACGGAGGAGACCCGTGCATCGACGACGGACGAGAGGTCGACGTCCATGTCGCTCAGGATGACGATCACCCCGGTCCGGAGTCCGGGATACGCCTCGTGGGACCGGAGGAGCGTGTAGAGGACCCTGTTGAGCTCGTTCTCGTAGAGGAGGTAGTTCGCGTCGTCGAGTGCCACGAGGAGCACCTGCTCTTCCTTCTGGAGGATCCTCCCGATCGCATCGAAGACCTGTTTGAAGGACGTCCCGGAGGACGGCGGGAGGTGCCCCGAGAGCCTCCGGTAGATCTGGGAGAAGATCGAGAACTTGGTATTGTCGATCTGGCAGTTGATGTGGACAGGGACGATTCTCTTCGTGGTCTCCTCGATCTCGGCGAACAGCCTCTTGACGCTCGTCGTCTTCCCGGTCCCAGGGAGGCCCCGGCAGACGGTGTTGAGCGGACGCCCCCCCTTCATCCCCGGCTTGATCTGGAACGCGAGCTCCCGCATCTGGGTCTCGCGGAAGTTGAACTGATCGGGCACGTAATCGATCTCGAAGACCTCGGGGTCCCGAAAGAGCGTCTCGTCCCACATGAGGATGTCCTTCTTCACTTGGCCCAGTCTCCCTGCCACGACCCCTGCGCTCCGCGCTGCAGGTGCCCTAGACGTTCTTGAGGCATTTCCTGCACAGCGTCCTGCTCGCAAAGAGCATGCTCATCTTCTGTTCTGCCGGTTTGACGGGAGCCCCGCACACCTCGCATGCCAGGTCCCCGGCCGTGTCCCCGGTTTCAGCGACGGCTGGCTTCGCAGGCTCCTCCTGCCGGGGGAGCGTCACCTGGGTGACCGGTTTTTCCGGTTCGGCCTGCAGGGAGGAGGACTCGCCCATGCGAGTTGCCTTTTCCTCTGCAACGGGCGCCGGGGATCCTGCCGGGAGGACGCGGCGGCGGAACGCCTCCACTCTCTCCCTCGAGGACGGGTCTCCCTGCCCGAACTTCTGCAGGACGGTGTCGAGGAACCGGGCGAGTTCTTCTGCGTCCCCCTCGTCCTGGACAGGGCCGCTCACTTCCAGGCGGAGGTTCTCGTAGTTCTCGAGGTTCACCGTGATGCCGATCGAAAGTGTCCTCTGCCCTTCCATTGGATCATATTCTGCAGGTCTTTCTAATGAAAGTGCCCCCGGTCTGCACGGGGGGCAGCGGGTCCAGCGGGACCATGCCGCCTCTCCTGCGGCTGCACGGGGAAAGAGGCGGATCTCCCCTCGTCAGGAGACGGTTACCTGCGCACCCGTGTTGGAGCCGGTGGTGCAGATCACCTCGCCCCCCCCGGACCGGTCCAGCGTCTTCCTGCAGGCCCGTTCGATATCGCCGGTGTCGCCCTCGCCGAACGCGAAGACGACCGGGCCGAAGGAACTCAGGCCCGCACCCGCTGCCCCTGCCTCCCGCATCGCCTCCATCAGCTCCTGGGTGACGTGGTGGGCAAACGAATTCTCGACCTTCTTGAACCCGAGCCCCTGCATCCTGTCCACGGCCCGGCCGAAGAGCTCGAGGTCCTCCTCAACGAGGGCCGGGAGGAGGGAGACGAGGACCAGGTGGGAGAGCTGTCGGACCTCGTCGAGCGGGACAGGGCAGTTGGTTGAGAAGAGGTCTTTTTCGCCGGTGCCGCTCGCCCCGGTGCAGTTCTCCGGCATGGCGAGGAGGACCTTCCACCGTGGCGGGAAGGGGTGGCGCATGACCACTTCGGGCGGGCGCACGCCGCGCGATGCCGAGGAGGGGAGGAATGCGGACTTGTCTTTCGATGCGCCGAGGGAGTGGCCCCCGTCGCAGATGAACCCGCCGGTCCCGAAGGCCGCGGTGCCTATCCCCGACGTCCCGCCGCGCCCGGTCATGCGGGCGAGCTCGCGCGGTGCAGAGACCTGGCCGTACAGGTGGCAGAGGGCGGTCGCCGCCGAGAGGGCGAGCTGCGTCCCGCGGCCGAGCCCAACGTGGCCCGGGTAGGCCGACTGGAGGGTGAACTCGGCGCCGCCGGGGAGCCGGAGAGCCCCTGAAACGGCCCGTGCTGCCGCGAGGACGCGCTCCTGCGCGTCAGCGTCGCCGCCCCGCACGGCAAACCCCTTGCCCCGGCGGGCGGAGAGGATAATGCCGGGATCACTGAGTGCAAGCCCGATCCCGCCGTCGACGCGCCCGAGGCTCCCGTTCATGTCGAGGAGCCCGAGGTGTATGCGGGACGGTGCGCGTACGACGACCCGCCGCTCGCCGGCAAAGCTGGCTGCAGGGAATACCTCTTCGATGTGCATGAGGGGGGAGTCCTCGTGGATGATCCGGTACTGGCGCGAGAGGAAGAGTGGGTTTCCGGAGAGCCCGAAGGCCCGGGCGATATCGGGTGCACGGGGGCCGGCAGACATTGCGACGATCTCCCTCCGCGTCTCGAGCTTGTGGTGTTCGAGGATCTTTCCTATCGGGATATCGGCACGCATGAGGTCGTCGCGGAAAGAGGGCAGGAGCCTCGAGAGCGGGGTATACGACTCGGCGTAGATGAGCGTCTCGCTCGTCTTCGTGTTCTTCAGCTCGACGATTCGGTGGTTGACCTCGTCGCCCGGGCGGAGCTGGAGCTTCCCGGCCACTGCAGGGTCGGCGTCCACGATCTCCTGGAGCCGCGTGGTGACGGCGACCGGTGCACTGCAGGCGAGTTCCAGGAGGCGCGTGACGGAACCGTCGGTCCCGAGGAGGACTCTCTGCAGGGGGGAGAGGGGCCCCGCGTCGCGTTCGAGCTCGTCGCACAGCAAGAATTCCTTCATGTCTGAGGAGGAGATGGTACCCGCACCATACAATCCTTCCCCCTGTGGTCAGATCGGTGCCCCGTCCAGGAGCAGGGGGAGGAACTCGGGCCCGTCGAGGACTCCGAGCGATCCGCATGCCGCTTCCCGCTCGCAGAACGACCGGCACCCGTCCTTTCCGGCGCCGAGGATCGCGAATGGGACCGGGTCGCGCGAGTGGGTGCGGAGGCGGAGGGGCGTCGGGTGATCGGGGAGGACGGCGATCCGTGCGCGGCAGCCTTCGATGATCGTCCCGACCAGCCCGTCCAGGCGCTCGATGGCCCTGATCTTCTCCTCGAGGCTCCCGAGGTGGCCCGCCTCGTCGGGGGCCTCCACGTGGACGTACACAAAGTCGAGGCGGCGGAGCGCGTCCAGGGCGTAGCGGGCCTTGGCCTGGTAATCGGTATCGAGGTAACCGGTCGCGCCCGGGACGACGATCACCTCCATCTTTGCGCACCTCGCGATCCCGCGGAGGAGGTCGACGGCCGATATGACCCCGCCCGATACCCCGTACTTCCCGGAAAACGGTGCGAGTGCCGGCGCCCTCCCGCCGCTCCAGGGCCAGACGTGGGTCGCGGGGGGGAGCCCCCGGGAGACCCTGGCCAGGTTGACGGGGTGGCGGGCGAACACATGTCCGGAGGCCTCGATGCAGGACCGGAGGACCCCTGCATCGTCCCCTTCGGGGAGGTTCCGGCCGATCGCCTGGCCCACGATGTCATGGGGCGGGACCGTCCTCGCGCCTCCCCCGCCCGGGAGGACGAGGACGTTCCGGTAGCTCACGCCGGGATAGAAGCGGACCGGGGGGATCGCCTCCTGCAGGTCGGAGAGGAGCGCCGCCCCTTCCGCGCTCGATATGTGCCCGGCGGAGGAGTCTGCCATGGTCCCGTCCCTGATCGTCACCAGGTTGCAGCGGTACGCGATCTCCGATCCCGCGAGCTCGATCCCCATGCTCGCGGCCTCGAGCGGGCCCCTGCCGGTGTAGCATTCCCGCGGGTCGTACCCGAGGATCGAGAGGTTCGCGATGTCGGAGCCTGCCTCGCACCCCGGCGGGATGGTGCGGAGCATGCCGCAGCACCCCTCTCTCGCGATGCGGTCCATGTTCGGGGTCTTTGCGTACTCGAGCGGCGTCTTTCCCCCGAGCTCCCCGAGGGGCTCGTCCGCCATCCCGTCCCCGAGGACCACGACAAACTTTCTCTCTCTCATTGTCCTCCAAACAGTGTCAGGATCCCCAGGAGGGGCAGGGTCGTGACGGCCGCGGCCACGAAGGCACCGCCGACGATCGCGAGCAGCGCCTCCCGGAACCGTATCTGGAATACGAACGCCGCGGCGCACCCGCTCCACGTCCCCGTGGCAGGGACCGGGAGCGCCACGAGGAGGAAGAGTGCCGGTGTGCCGTAGCGCCGGATCGCCTCCTCGTGCCGCCCCGTCCTCTCGAAGAGCCACGAGAAGAACCGGTCCATGGTCTTCGAGCGGGCCCGGAGCCACCCGGACACCGCGTCGAGCAGGAGCAGGAGCGGGACGACGGGGAGGAGGTTCCCGATCATCCCGAGCGCGAACGCGGTCGCGGGCGGAAACCCGTAGAGGATGGCAGCGGGAATGGCGTACCGGGCCTCGAAGAACGGGAGCGCACCGAGCACGACGACAGTGAGGGCGGAAAGGAGGTCCATCGGCTACTCCAGCATGGCAGCGACCGCCCTCTCCACGCTCTCGCGAGACCCGAAAGGCGGCTTCCACCCGAGCGACTTCATTTTCTGTACCGAGAGCTGCATCCGGGGGACATCGCCGACCCACCCGCGTTCCCCGCCGGTGAAGACGTACTCCACTCCGGACAGGCCCATCCCCTCCACGACGAGGTCCGCGATGGATCGGACGTCTATCCAGTCCTCGGAACCGATGTTGAAGACGTTCACCCTGTCCGGGGCGTGGTCCACCGCATAGAGCATGGCGTCCACGCATGCGGCGACCTCAAGGTAGGACTTCGACTGGCGCCCGTCTCCGAGGATCTCGAGCCGCCGCGGGTCCGAGGAGAGCTTCCGGATGAAGTCGTGGATGACACCGTGGCCGCCCCTCTTCCCGACGATGTTCGCGAACCGGAATATCCAGGCTTTCATCCCGAAACTGTGGCAGTACGCAGAGATCAGCGCCTCGCAGGAGAGCTTGGTGGCCCCGTAGACCGAGACGGGCTCGAGAGGTGCATACTCCTCGGGGGTCGGGATGACCTTCGCGTCGCCGTACACGGTCGAGGTCGAGGTGAAGACGATCTCCGGGACGCCGGCCATGCGCATCGCCTCGAGGACACGCCAGGTCGCGATTATGTTCTGGTGGACCTGGGAACCAGGGGTGAAGGCCCCCTGCCGGACGTCGGGGTCCGCGGCGAGGTGCCACACCCTCGCCGTTCCGAAGAGGGCGGACTGCCAGCCGTCGCCGAGGAGATCGGCCCTGATGAACCGGACCCGGCCCCCGGAGAGGTGGGCGGAGAGGTTCTCCTCCGAGCCGCTCCGCAGGGAGTCGACGACAACGACCGATTCCCCCCGTGCGACGAGTGCGTCCACGAGGTGGGAACCGATGAACCCCGCACCCCCTGTCACCACGCAGGCCGCCATATCCTAAATATATGTGCCAGTTATGTATTAGGAATAGTGCTATGTTCATCGGGATAGACCACGGGACATCCGCGATGCGGTTTTCGGGCGGGCCGGGCCACAGGTTCAAGGTCCAAAGGGAGGACGCCGTCGGATTCGAGGTGCACGATCTCGAGGCGATATGCCCCCTGGAAGATATCGAGGGCATCGCTCTCTCGTACTCGATGGGGGACAACTTCTCGGAGATCACCCCCGTACGGACCCTCTCGAACAGGGGCCTCGTCAGCCGGGACGGTGCCGGCAAGCACATCGGCGGGGGGACGAGGGTCTTCGACCGGGTGGCAGGGAGCGCGATCCCTGCCGTGGCGGTCCCGGGCCTCCACCGCGGGTCTCCGACCGACCCCCGGTTCAACGTCTATTCGCACCAGGCGAGCCCCGAGAAAGTCGGCATCGCGTTCCGGGCGGCACGGGACCTCGGCCCGGACGTCGTCGTCTCGGACATCAGCTCGAACACGGTCACCCTGCTCGTGAAGGGCGGGAGGCTCGCCGGTGCCATCGATGCCTGCATCTTCGCCCCGGGGACAGAACACGGCGCCCTGGACGTGGACGCCATCCGGAAGGTCGACCGGGAGGAGATCACGGCGAACCAGGCCTTCCTGTCGGCGGGCGTGAACCACACCCTCCCCCCGGAGGAGAGGCTGCCTGCACTGGCGCTCTTCGCAGCGATGGAATGCGCTGCGCTCCTCGTCCTCGACCCGGGCGCACGGGTGGCCCTCGCGGGGGGCATGGCCCCGGCTGTCGGGGAGGCCGTGGAGTCGCTCCTGGAGAGGGACATCGCACTCTACGACGAGTGGTGTGCAGCCGACGGGCTCTCTCTCATCGCGGAAGAGGTGTTTTCCCGTGGCGCAAGGACGATCCTCGGTCTCTCCGTGAGCCTGTGAAGGACGAATCGCACCATTTTATTATGATTAATAATGTAAAATTGTACCGTGATTTCCTTGCGTGAGCTGCGCATTCATGGTCGAGGCGGACAGGGGTCGGTCACCGCCGCAGAATTGATCGCCGTGGCGGCCTTCGCCGGGGGCGTGTACTCCCAGGCGTTCCCGGCCTTCGGGGTGGAGAGGAGGGGTGCACCTGTCCAGGCGTTCGTCAGGTTCGACGACAAGAAGATCCGGTTGAGGAGCCAGGTATACGACCCGGACTACATCATCGTCCAGGACAGCACGCTCATCAGCGATGTCAACGTCTTCCAGGGAGTCAGGGACGGCGGGATCGTCATCGTGAACACGGAAAAGCCCCTCAGGGCGCCGGTGCCGCCCGGGGTGAAGGTCATTACGCTGGACGCGACCAGCATCGCCCTGAAAAACCTCAGTGTCCCGATCACGAACACCACCCTGATGGGGGCCTTTGCCGCGGCCAGTGGCGAGATCGACCTCGGGGCACTGGAAAAGGCGATCCGGGGGAGGTTCACGGGTGAGATGGCGGAAAAGAACGTGGCAGCGGCACGGGAGGCTTACGCCCGCGTGAAGGAGGTGGCCTGAACCATGGCGCTCGGTCTGGGCTGTTCATCGCGGCCGGGGACGTCCCGGGCGAACAGGACGGGGAGCTGGAGGACGTTCCGCCCCGTGTTCCTGCACGACAAGTGCACGAAGTGCGGGCTCTGCGTCTCCGTGTGCCCGGAGGGGTGCGTCGTGGCGGACAGCGAGGGCATTCCCGAGCCCGACTACGATTACTGCAAGGGATGCGGCCTGTGCGCCGAGGAGTGCCCTGCGGGGGCAATCGAGATGCAGAAGGAGGAGAAATAGGATGATGGAGATCATGGAGGGCTCGCACGCCGTCGCCAACGCGGTGCGGATGTGCAGGCCGCAGGTCATAGCGGCGTACCCGATCACGCCGCAGACCCACATCGTGGAGGCCCTTGCCGAGATGGTCGCCGACTGCAGGCTGGACGCCGAGTACATCACGGTGGAGAGCGAGTTCTCCGCTCTCTCTGCGTGCCTGGGGGCATCCGCGGCAGGGTCACGCGTCTATTCGGCGACGACGTCGCAGGGCCTGGCGCTGATGTTCGAGGTGTGCTTCAACACCGCGGGGTTGCGCCTCCCGGTCGTCATGTCCATCGTCAACAGGGCCCTCGGTGCCCCGCTCTCGATCTGGAACGACCAGCAGGACTCGATCGCCCTCCGGGACTCGGGGTGGCTCCAGTTCTATGCCGAGGACAACCAGGAGGCGACCGACCTCCATTACGTCGCCTACCGGGTCGCGGAGGACAGGCGCGTCCTCCTGCCGGCATTCGTCTGCTTCGACGGGTACATCCTCTCCCACACCTACGAACCGGTCGAGATGCTCACGGAGGAGCAGGTCGACAGATACCTGCCCAAATACAGGCCTGTCCATCGCCTGGACAGCGCCGACCCGATCTCCATCGGCCTCTTTGCATCCCCCGACTACTACACGGAGTTCCGGTACCAGATCGACCAGGCGGTGAAGGGGTCGATGCAGGTGATCCGGGAAGCCGGACGGCAGTTCGGGGAGATGTTCGGGAGGGACTACGCGAGCCCCGTGGAGGAGTACCGCATGGACGACGCAGACTGTGCGATCGTTGCCATGGGGTCGATCTGCGGGACCGCGAAGGACGCGATCGACGAGATGAGGAAGGAGGGCCGGAAGGCAGGCCTCCTCCGGATACGGACGTTCCGGCCGTTCCCCGCGGAGGAGGTCAGGAAAGCCCTCTCCGGTGTCTCGAGCGTCGCCGTCCTCGACAAGAACATCTCTCTCGGCTCGAAGGGGGCCGTGGCGCTCGAGGTCAGGGACGCCCTCTATGGCAGCGGGGTCCCGGTCCTCGACTACATCATCGCTCTCGGGGGAAGGGACGTGGCAAAGAAAGACATAAAATCTGTCGTAGATATGGCGGCGGCCGGGAAAGGGGACCTGTTCTACGGCCTGCGCGAGGAGGTGCTGCGATGACAGGAGAGCAGTGTTCCCTCTTCGAATCGGGGCACAGGGCATGCGGCGGCTGTGCGGCGGCGCTCGCGGCACGGACGATCCTCGATGCTGCCGGGCGGGACACGATCGTCGTCTCGGCGACGGGGTGCATGGAGGTCTTCTCCACGCCCTACCCCGAGACTGCCTGGAATGTCCCCTGGATCCACTCGCTCTTCGAGAACAACTCGGCAGTTGCATCCGGGATATCCGCCGCCCTCAAGAAGCAGGGGCGGAAAGAGAAGGTGATCGCCATCGGCGGGGACGGGGCCTCTTTTGACATCGGGATGCTCTGCCTCTCCGGGGCGTTCGAGCGCGGCCACGACTTCGTGTACATCTGCTACGATAACGAGGCCTACATGAACACCGGGATCCAGCGGTCGGGTGCGACCCCGTACGACGCGAGCACGACGACGAGCCCGGCCGGGAAGTGCTCCACGGGGAACCCCAGGCCCAAGAAGGACCTGCCGGCGATCCTCGCGGCCCACGGCGCACCCTACGTGGCAACGGCAACGGTCGCTTACCTCCCGGACCTGAAGAAGAAAATCAGGAAGGCCCTCGATACGGAGGGGCCCTGCTACGTGCAGGTCCATGCGCCCTGCTGCACGGGCTGGGGGTTCGAGAGCGAAAAGACGATCGCAATCGCGAGGCTCGCGGTCGAGACCGGGCTCTTCGTCAGTTACGAGATGGAGAACGGGCAGGTGACCCGTGTCAAGAAGGTCGTCAGGAAACCCGTCGAGGAGTACTTGAAGGAGCAGCGCAGGTTCCGCCACCTCTTCCGCCCGCAGAGGAACGACGCAGAGATCGCAAAGATCCAGGCCATCGCGGACAGGAACGCGGAGAAGTTCGCGATCGACATCGTGCTGAAGAAGTAGTACCCTTTTTTTGGCACTTCGCTATTTTAAGTGGGTCATTGAGTACGAGTGGTGACTGCCGCCCCCACATCCCCCGTGCGATGCACCCCGCCGCCCCCGGAGGGCGCCCCGGTGGCGGTCCAGGGACTGGCAAAATCGGTGACTACCCCGCCAAGATTTCAGGTGTGGTCAGCCGGAGATCAATGTACCTACTCGAAACGACGAAAAGTGAATAAATCGTTGCCCGCAATTGCCGGCAGGGGAGCTGGTGGGAGTGCCTGTTTCCCGTTCCCATCGGGCCCTCTTCAATCGTGACCCTTCGCTGGTTCTGCAGGAGCAACATAGGTGTCGCTCCAGGCAGGCATCGGGCCCCTCATATAGGAGATGACAGCCGCCACCATGCTGATGACGAAGGAGATGAAGAAGGCGATCTGGAGGTCCGATATGAATACATCCACCAGTATACCCTCGCTCCCCACCTGGGCGCCGATGAAGAGCGCACTCATCGCCTCCTCCGTGAGCCCGGACGAGAGGATTGCAAAGGCCATCGCGATGCTCAGCATGGAGCCTGCATTGTTCATCATGGTCCTCGTGCCGGCGGCGATACCCCTCCGCTCGGGCGGCACCATGCTCATGATCGTATTGGTATTGGGCGAGTTGAACAAGCCGGACCCTATGCCGACCACGGCCCCCCATACCACGATCTCCATGATGGACATGTCCACCCTGGTGAACATGGTGAAACCGAGCAGGCCGATGCCGGTGATGACCAGGCCGAGGGTGCTCAGTTCCCTCGAGCCGTACCTGTCGGACCACCTGCCGCTGATGGGGGCCATCACCATCATCGTCAGTGCGAAGGGCGCGAGGTAGATGCTCGCGGTGAACGGGTCCATGCTCTTGATGCCGAGCAGGTAGAAGATCAGGAGGAACATCAGGGCGCCCCTCGCGATGCCGTTCATCAGGCTCGAGGCATACGCGAAGACCTGGATGCGGGTCTGGAAGAGCCTCAGGTCGAGCATCGGCTGCTCCGCCCTCGACTCGATGTAGAAAAAGAGCGGCAGGAGAATGGCGGCGAGCACGAAGAAGGCGAGCACCAGCGGAGACGTCCACCCATCGAAACCACCTTCGGTCAGTGCAAAGAGGAGGAAGAACATGCCCGAGGTGAAGGTGACGGCGCCCGGCCAATCGAAGCGCTGGCCCTTCGGCAGCGGAGCGATGTCCCTGATCTGGAACAATGCCCACAGGGTCACGATCGCGCCGAGGGGCACGTTGATGTAGAAGACCCACCTCCACCCCAGTGCAGTCGTCAATACGCCTCCGATGATAGGGCCCATCACGGACCCGATCGCCAGCACCATGCCGTTCACTCCGAGGGCCATCCCGAGCTCTCCCCTCGGGAACGCATCGGTCACGATGGCGGTGCTGTTCGCCATCATCAGGGAACCGCCGACCGCCTGCACGATCCTCATGATAAGCAGCTGGAGACCGCTCTGCGACATTCCTGCGAACAGGGAGAAGACGGTGAATACCGCAGCACCCAGCACGAAGAGGTTCTTTCTGCCGATCATATCGGCGACCCGCCCTATCGAGGGGACGAGCACGGTGGTGGCGAGCATGTAGCTCATCAGGACCCAAATGACGAGCAGCATGGGTGCATTGAGATCTGCCGTGATATCCGGGAGCGCGATCAGCAGCGCGGTGCCGGTCATGACACCCAGCAGCAGCCCCAGGTTCGTGGCAGAGAGGGCGAGCCACTTGTATTCCAGCTTACTCATGCGTTATCGCCGCTCTGGAAGAGTGCCTGGCAGAACACCCTCACCCTCTCCGAAGCCCCTGGCATCAATGGCGTACCGTGGCCGCTGAGCAGGACATCGTACTCGAGTCCAGTCAGTTTTCTCAGCGATCGGATGGCCAGGTCCATGTCGGGCGTGAACGGCTCCGGCGGACCCTGCAACCGGCCATCCAGGAACCTGATGGCATCGCCGGCAAAGAGGATCCCCCTTTCTTCGCTGTAGAGGGAGATACTCCCGGGCGTGTGCCCCGGGAGATGGATCACTTCGAGTCCATCGATCGCATCTCCCTCTCTCAATAACACATCCGGCTCGGTGTACTCGGTTTGAAAAGAGGACATGGCTTTTTGCGTCGCCTCGTCCAACCCTTTCGGGAGCGGGAGCTCTTCCCTGCCCGCAACGAAGGGAGCATCCTTCTCGTGGACGAGAAGCCTTGCGCCAGTCGATCGTTTGAGTGCACGGACATTCCCCGTGTGGTCGACATGGCAGTGCGTGAGGACGATATTGCGGATATCCGAGGGTTTCCTGCCCAATCCATCGATACAACTGAGGATCCTGCCTGCGTTGGAAGGCAGGCCCGTGTCCACGAGAGTGAGGTGATCGGGAAATTCCAGGATGTAGACGTTCGCTTCTACCCCCTCGACCTGATGCACACCAGGGACGAGTCTCATGTGATTTCCACCCTCCTTTACTCTTTCCATTCTCCGGTTTCGAGATTCTCCATGCAATTCGAAATGCTTTAAAAAGTTCGGATGAGCCCTCCATTGCAGAGAATACACAGTAGTTCCCGTATGCTGGGTATCACAATGGGTTCAATTTTGGCCCCTTTTAGGGCTATCTACGGAATATAGTATCTGTTTTTCACTTTTATCTACATTTTGACTATCCATACCTGGCTCTTTTCCATTTCGAGCGGGTCGTCGAGTACTGGTGACGCCGGCCCCGGGGAACGCCCCCTGCCGATCTTGTTGCATACGCAGTATTTTTATTTTGGCATGGGATTACCGTATCCTGGGGAATAACGATGGGCGCTGCCGGGCACAGGGTCCTCTTCATGGACGACGACGAGGGGATATGCGATATCGTCAGCGTGTTCCTTCGCAGTCTTGGGTACCGCGTCGAGGTCGCGAAGGACGGCGGGCGCGCAATAGAACAGTACAGGAAGGCGGTGCAGGAGGGGGACCCCTTCCGTGTCGTCGTCCTCGACCTCTCCGTGAAGGCGGGAATGGGTGGCATCGAGACGCTGCAGGAGTTGAAGGCGGTCGACCCGGGGGTGAAGGCCATCATCACGACGGGTTTTACCGGTGACCCCATCTGCTCCAGTTACCGGGAATACGGTTTTATCGCGGCGCTGCCGAAACCGTTCGAAATCAGGGAACTGGACGGGGTCCTCCGGGAAACCATCTCCCAGGGTTCTGATCAGGGGGGCATGTAGCCCCTTCTCCAGGTGAGGAGGAACGGGACGAGCATGACGACCGCAATGACGGCCCAGAAGTTGGCGAAGAGGTACAGGAGGTCCTCCCGCTCCTTCTCGTAGAACCGAACCTCCGCGGTACGTGTTGCGTTCCACGAAATTTCCGTGCCTCCCTCCGGGAGGTCCGAGACGACCGCCCCGGTGCTGACCATGCCGAGGGCGGGGTTGCGGACGTCGTAGCCGGGGGGAAGGACGATGCTCACCTGGTGGGGTTGGTCGAAAACCGCCACGAAGTGGTGGTCGTGGACAGGGCCCTGGAAAGAGAGCGTGTAGTTCCCCCTCGGGAACTGTATGATGGCGTCTCCTCTCCATGAGAACCCGCAGGGAGAACACGCACCCGACAGGGCCACGCCCCCGACCTTCAGGGGGACCCTCTCCCCGATGAGCCCGGGCTCGTAGAACCAGTAACTGTCGGCATCCACGAGCTCGATGGACGCCGAGAAGGCCGTCCCGTTCGGGAGGATCGTGTACTCTGCCCGGCTCGCGGCACCGGGCAGGATCACGAGGAGGACTGCAATGCAGAGAGCAGCGAGGGCAGGTCCGCGTCGATCTCCAGCGGTGCTGCGCATTGCCGAATCACCGTCTCCGGGTCCTTGAGGAGGTGCCCGGTCACCACGCACACGATCGTCTCGTCCCTGTCGATGACACCGGTCTCGACGAGTTTCTTTGCGCCGGCGACCGAGGCCGCAGATGCCGGCTCCACGCCGATCCCCTCCTTCTGCGCGAGGTCACGCTGCATCGCCAGTATCTCGTCGTCGGTCACCGCCTCGGCGCAGCCCCCTGTCTTCCGGATTGCGGCGAGCGCCTTCTCGGCATTGACCGGGGCCCCGATGCGGATCGCGGTCGCGACCGTCTCTGGCCTGGGCTCGGGCTCGACTTCGGGGAGCCCCTCGCGGATCGCCCGGACGACGGGTGCCGACCCCTCTGCCTGGATGCCGGTCATCATGGGCATCCCCTCCATGAGCTCCAGCTGCGAGAGTTCCACGAACCCCTTGTACACTGCGGAAATATTCCCGGCGTTTCCGACCGGGAGCACCACCCGGTCCGGGGTTTCCCGGAGCTGGTCGAGGACTTCGAACCCGATCGTCTTCTGCCCCTCGAGCCTGAACGGGTTCACGGAGTTCAGAAGGTAGAGGCCTTGCGTGAGGCACAGCTCGTGCACCATCTCGAGCGCCCGGTCGAAGTTCCCGCGGATGGAGAGCACCCGCGCACCGTGCATCAGCGCCTGGGCGACCTTGCCGAGGGCGACCTTTCCTGCCGGCAGGAGGACGACTGCAGGGATCCCTGCACGCGCCGCGTAGGCCGCGAGGCTCGCGGAGGTGTTCCCCGTGCTCGCGCAGGCGACAGACGTCATCCCGAGCTGGAGCGCCATGCTCACGCCGACCGTCATCCCCCTGTCCTTGAAGGACCCCGTCGGGTTCATGCCCTCGTGCTTTGCATAGAGGCGGGGGACGCCCATCTCCTCCCCGATGCGGGCGAGGTGGTAGAGGGGGGTCCCGCCCTCCTGGAGGGTGACGGGCGGAATCGAGACGGGCAGGAGCTCGCGGTAGCGCCAGACGGAGAGCGGCCTCCTCTCCCACTCCGACCTCTCGACGGGGATCGCATCGAGGTCGTACTCGACGGCCAGCAGGTGGCCGCACCGCGTGCAGTTGTAGATGACCTCGCCGGGAGGATAGCGGGCCCCGCACCCGACGCACACGAGACGATACATGTACCATGGTAATCGCGCTCCGAGCGTAAATAGGAGGCGGACAGCCGGGGGATGCCAGGTCTGCCCGTGGTTTCCCCCCGTGCTTCGATCCTCACCGGCGCGGATCGCCCGGCAGGGAAAGGCCCGGGTGGCGGTCTCTCCTGGCAGGGAGTGCCGAGCGGGCCCTCTCGACAATATCCCTGCTCAACTCGCAGGAGTACACCCTCTCCTCCGGCCCGGCAGAAAGGAGGAGTGTCCCGGTCGGGTCTGCAACCATCGTCCCCCCCTCGTAGGTGTCGACGGGTGTCGCACCCGTTGCGTTGATCCCGGCGACGTACACCTGGCATTCGAGAGCCCGTGCCCGGATGAAGAGCTCCCAGTGGGAGAGGCGGGACGCCGGCCAGGCCGCGGGGACGAGGACCGCGTCGGCCCCGGCATCGGCATACAGTGCAAAGAGCGGTGCGAACCGGAGGTCGTAGCAGATGGCGATACCGAGCGTCATTCCCGCCAGGGGGAACGTCGCGATGGTACTCCCTCTCTGGAAGGCCCGGTCCTCCCCTGCCGGGGAGAAGAGGTGGCACTTCGAGTATTCAGCGAGGAGCTCCCCTCCTGCAGAGATCACGACGCAGGTATTCTCCGGGCGCGGACTCGATCTCTTCCGCAGGGACCCGAGTATTGCAATGGAATACTCCTCGGCGAGGGACCGGAGCTTCCTGACGAGGGGGCCGTCGATGTCCTGGACGTGCCGCAGGGAGGCAGGGTCCCACCCGGTCGCGAACTGTTCGGAAAAACAGACGAGGTCTCCCCCCTCCCGGGAGGCCCGGGCTATGCAGTGCTCGGCCCGGGCGAGGGTGGCACCGGGGTCTTCCCAGGCGCTCCGTACCTGTGCGCAGCACAGTCTCATACTCGATAAACAAAGGGCAGGAAACACCATGAGGTTTCCCGGTGGCGCGTGCGGCAGCACGTGCCGGAAAAGCGGAGAGGTGGGCGGAGACGTCACTCGTAGAGCGAGGGTTCGTCGACCCGCTTGTAAGCAACGATCTCCTCCGGTGAGAAGTGGAGCGATATCTCGCGGGCTGCGCTCGCAGGGGAATCGGAAGCATGGACGACGTTCCTTCCGGTGTCGAGCGCGAGGTCACCGCGGAGCGTCCCGGCGGCAGCCTCCGCCGGGTTCGTCGACCCGATCATCCTCCGGACCACGGAGACCGCGTCCCTCCCTTCCCAGACCATCAGGAAGCAGGGACCGCTCTCGATGAAATGGCACAGCGAGGGGAAGAAAGGCTTCCCGATGTGCTCCCTGTACTGTTCCAGGACCCTCTTTTCGGGGACCTTCTCCAACTTCGCTGCAACGAGCTTGAGGCCCTTTCTCTCGAACCGCCGGACGACCTCGCCGACCAGCCCCCGGGCTACCCCGTCGGGCTTGACCATCGCGAACGTGCGGTCCAAGGGGTCTCACTCCTTCCCGGCGGCCTTCCGCCCGGCCTGTGTCCACGGGACCCGCCTGGGCGCCCTGCCGAGCCGGAAGTTGTTCTGGCATTTCGTGCTGCAGAAGTAGAAGACGGACCCGTCCTTGCGCACGAACATCTTTCCCGTGCCCGGTTCGATGGGTCCCCCGCAGAAACTGCAGTTTCTCTGTTCGACCATGGTTGCGTTCACCGCCTGGAGAGCTTCTTTGCCTCGCGCTCGGTCTCGAGGAGCATCAGGACGTCACCCTCGCGGATCGGACCGACCGTGTTCCGCGTGATGATCCTCCCCTTGTTCGGCCCGTCGAGGATCCTGCACTTCACCTGCATGGCCTCCCCATGCATCCCGGTGGAGCCGATCACCTCGATCACCTCTGCGGGCGTCCCTTCGTCGGCCATCGTACCCTCACGCTCTCAGTTCGCTGACCTGCTTGACGATCTCATCGACCAGTTCCTTTGCCTTTCCCGGCTTGACAATGGCTGCAGCAGCCGATCCCACGTCAAGCCCGCTGGCGGTCCCGATGTCGTTCTGCTTGTTGATGTAAAGGAACGGGATCTTCTTCTCTTCGCAGAGCGGGGGGAGGTGCATGACGATCTCCTCGGGTTCCACGTCGGCCCCGATGAGAACGAGTGCGGCGATGCTGCGTTCGATGGCCTTCGTTGCCTCGTTCGACCCCTTCTTGATCTTCCCCGTCTCCCTCGCTACCTCCAGAGCCTCGAGTGCCTTGTTCTGGATCTCTTCAGAAACCTGGAATTTGACATATGACTTTGCCATGACTCACCTCATTCAGGAGTTGCGTAGTCCTCCTTCATCACTCATCAGCCAGTATCGACGATGTAGCCATATCAATTCGACAGATGCAGGCATAAATGTTTGGAGGAACCCTGTTCTCGACGGATTTCTGGCATGAAAACTGCGTTCGCAGTTTTCACCAAATGGGCCTGGGATGTGGGTTTCATCAGGTGCCGAGGGCGTAGATCCGGACTCCCCCGCGGTCGTAGACAGGGACGAGACCCGCCCCGTCCACCCGGACGGCATACCTCTCCCTCTCCGGGTCGCCGACATAGACATGGGTCATGTTGTACTGGCGCATGAGGCCTGCCGTCATGGCCGGATCCTCGTAAATCGTCTTCACGTCCGACTGGCGCTTCCCGTACCACCCGCCGGTATCGCTGCGCCACATGTACTCGTGGAAAGGCCACCCGATTATCGTCGGTATCCCCGTGAAGGAGGATACCCGTCCGAAGTACGTGTAATCCCCGCCCTCGGCCTCGACGACGCCCCCGGCACCCGGGAGGGACCGCAGAAAGGCTATACCACCGGCATCGCCCGGGTGAGCGGCATCGAGGTAGCCGAGGCCGTCCAGCGTCCCGCCCCTGTACGGCGGGTCCAGTGGCACGGCGAGCGGTGCGACGACCATGAACACCGACACAAGGACCAGCGCCAGCTTCCCGGACCATGCCGGAAAGCGCCCGGGAGGGACGTGCCTGCCTGCCAGGGAAGAGAGCATGGAAAAGGAAGAGATCCCCATCAGCAGCCAGGCGGCGATGTAGAACTTGAAGACGGTGTTCATCCGGTAATAGGTATCGCCCATGTTGTCTTTCAGGTAGAGGAATTCGCAGAGGATGACGATGGCGAGGCCGAGCATCGCGAGCACTTCGGATGGGGTCCGCCTCTTTCCTGCCAGCAGGTAGACGAGGGGAACCGCGGCTATCGCTGCTGCAGGGTACCCTGCCAGGGCGACAACCCCCGGGACGACGAGAAGGAGGGGGCGACTCCATATGTCGCGGGCGAGGTAGAGCACCATCACGAGGATGAAGAACCCGTGCACGAGGAGGAAATCGGCCGGCGCCGTGGGGGTATGGACGAAACCGACTCCCATGATGCCCTGCGAGTTCATCTGGATGTAGAAGGGGAGATAGCAGAGCACCGCGGTAACCGGGACGAGGAGAAAGAAAGACCAGGGGGACGCGGGAACCATGGCGAGCAACCGTTTCGCCCCTACCCTGCAATGCGAACGAAAGAGAGAGAGGCAGGACCGCGCGGCCTCCCCTGCCCTGCGAATCGAGCTGGCGAGGGTGCCGCACAGACCTGCACCGGGCGTGGGTTCCCGCGCTTCGTGCCAGATCATCAGGCCGATGAGGAGCGTGATCGGGGCGTAGACGATGACGTCCCACGTGTTGATGGGCGGCATCGACCCGAGCGAGAGCCCGCATACGAGGACGAGGAGAGAGCGGCCCCGGATGTCCAGGTCTCTGAACCGGAGCAGCGAGTAGACGAGCAGGAAGATAAAGAGGACCTGGTTGAACATCCCGATGACGTGGGGGTGGACGTCCCCCCACAGGAAGGAGAACAGGGGGTACTCGTTGATGGTGTCCGGGATCGTCCGGGTGCTGTCCCACAGGATCGACCCGATGGCCTTTCCCTGGACGACCTGCCAGACAAAGGAGGGGTTGACGGCGAGGAGCGTCCCGGGGACCATCCAGGGGAACCGAGGTGCTATCATTTTTCCCAGGGCGTAGAGAACAACTGCCGAGAACCCGAAGACCGTGGGGAGCACGAGGTTGAACGCGACCTGCGACGGCACACCGCTCGCAATCCCGAGTGCGCCGAACATCCAGTACCCGAGGTAATAGTAGACATCGAGGTAACCGGAAGAGAACCAGGGGTCCAGCGGCGGGACGACCGGCAGGCGCATCACGGACGCGAGGAACGCATGGTCCATGAACTTCTCCGCGTACGAGATGCTGGGGTTCGTGAACCGGACGCTCAACATCGAGAAGAAGAAGAGGAGGAATACGGCTGCATAGACCCACTGCGCCGACCAGTACTCCCGTGCATAGCCCTTCCTGTATGCAGCGAGGAGAAACATCGCCGCGAACGGGACGAGTGCGAGGGATATGGGGAGCCGGAGGAGCCCGCAGTACCAGCTGGCGAGGGTGAACAGGAGGAGAGAGACGGGGAACGAGACGGGGTAGGCGTACTCGGCGAACGTGCGCCTCAGGAAAGGCCAGACCGAGACCTGGAGGAAGGAGACGAGGAGGAGCCAGGAGATAACCGAGAGGGCCTGGAACGAATAGTCAATCAGCCTTCATCCCCCCGAACCTGTCCTGGAACGCACTCCTGATGCTGTCGAGCACCCACCCTCCGAAATAGTAGATGGAGACGATCCCCCCGCCGAGCGTGACGAGGTTCTTGACCAGGTGGTCGATGACAGCAATCATTGCTGCATCGGACGCCGGGACCCCGGCGAGGGCGAAGGTGAGCGCCAGCGCCAGCTCGTACGTGCCGACCCCGCCGGGTGTCAGGGGCACGGCCTTGACGAGGTTTCCGACCACGATGCCGAGGACTACCACTGCAAACGGCACCTGTTCCTGGAACATCAGCACCACGAAGACGCAGACGAGCACGTCCATGAGCCAGATCACGATGGAACTGGCCGAGAGGACGACAAGGGAGCGGTAAGAGAGGGACGCTTCGCGCACCTGCGCAATAATGCCGAGGACCACCCGCATGACCCGGTTCTCGGAGGTCACCTTCCCGGCGAGGGCGAGGAAGAAGAAGAAGAAGACCCCCGCGACGATGGGGACGATGATGATCGTGTAGAACCAGCCGGGGGCGTTGAGCACGAAGAGGATCGAGACAGCGCCGAGAATCGCCACCATCAGGATATCGAAGACGCGCTCCACGACCAGCGAAGAGAGTCCCTGCGATGCCGTGGCCCTGTCATCGTGGCGGAGGATGAATATCCTCACGAGGTCCCCCAGCCGCGCAGGCACGATCAGGTTCGCCGTCTGGCTCACAAAGATGCAGGCGACGGAGAAATTGACCCTGACACGGACCCCCAGCGAAGAGAGGATGCTCCTGTACCGGAACCCCCGCAGCCACCACGCAGCGAGGCAGACTGCCGAGGCGATCGCGAGGAAATACCACACGGCGTGCCCTGCGGCAGCGAGGAGGTCGTCCCATATCGTGTAGAGCATGAATGCGATGATCCCGGCAGCGAGGAGTGTCGAGACCAGAATTGCACTAACTTTCTTCCACATGCAACTGCCACCACAGCCTGAGCACGGCGCTCCCCATCTGGTAGACGTCCTTCCGTCTCACGGTCGTGCCACTCCCCTCCCTCCACCTCACGGGGAACTCCTTTATCGAGTAGCCTCTCCTCTGCGCCCTGACCAGGACCTCCGTGTCCCAGAACCAGTGGGTATCCCTCACCTCGGGGAGGAGGGAGAGCAGCTTCTCTCTCCGGAACGCCTTGAACCCGCACTGGTGGTCGTGCAGCCGGGAACCCAGGACGCTGCGGACAAGGAGGTTATATCCCCTGCTGGCCAGTTCACGCCCCTGGCTCCGTGCAATCCTGCTCTTTGGGAGGAGCCGCGAGCCGGTCGCGATGTCGTGCCCCTCCCGGATGGCCCCGACCAGTTCGGGGAGGTGAGCGATGTCGGTGGCGAGGTCGACATCGTAGTAACAGGCGATGTCCCCCCGGGCGACTGAAAATGCCTGGGAAAGCGCCCTCCCACGACCAAGGCGCTCGGCGCTGTGGAGGAGGCGGACGCGGCTGTCCCGCTCTTCCCACTCCTTCGCGACGAGGGTGCTCCCGTCCGTGCTCCCGTCCTCGGCGACGATTAACTCGAAAGTGGCTGCAACGGGTTCGAGGGCTTCGAGGGAGCGGGGTATCGCCACGGCCAGGCTCTCCCTGTCGTTGTAGACAGGGATGACCACGGAAACGGAGTCCCCGGCAGTCATGCTCCCGAGTCTTTCAAGACGAGGTCAGCGACCTCTGTCCCGGCAGCGACAGCACCGTCCATGCTCCGTTCCGGGTAGTTCGGTCTCGAGAACATCCCCGCGAGGTAGAGGCCCCCGGTCCGGTAGGGTACGATCTTCCGGGCGAAGCCCGTGGTGTAGAGGGGCCCGGCGCAGGGTTCGACCGCCATCCTGTGCCAGTGCACCTCTTTGCGTGCCACCCCGAACCTCTCGCAGAAGTCCGACAGCATCCTCTCGTCGTGATTTGCCGGAGGCTTGCCATGGAAATACGAGGCCAGGTAGACCAGGTGCTCCGGGTACCGGTCCCTCGGGACGAAATTGGTATGGGCGATGACCGCACCGTATGGTGCAGGGTCTTTCATGTTCAGCCAGTAGATCCCCTCGGCCACGTCCCTTTCGAGCCCGAGTAGCATGCAGGCGGCTCCCTGGTACGGTACGGGATCGAGCCCCTGGATCGTCCCTGCAGGAAGGGCCTGCGGGGGGATGGTCGATATGACAGCATCGTACTTCTGGCCATTCACCCTCCAGCCCCACGTCTCGCGTGCGATGCTCGTCACGGCGTCGCCGAGGCGGATGACGCAGTCTCTTCCCACCCGGTCGGAGAGGGCATCGACCAGGGTAAAAAACCCCCCATCCAGGTAGCCGAGACGCTCCCCCGAGAGACCCCGGTTGGAACGGATCGCTATCCTGCTCACGAGCCATGCCGCGGAGACCTGGTCCCTGAACTCCCCGAACTTGCTCGCCAGGAGCGGCTCGAAGAAGGACGAGTAGGCCCGCTCACCCAGTTTCCCGATGATGAAGTCGCGGGCAGTCATCCCGTCCAGGGAGGAGGTGTCCATCCGCTTCGACCGGAGGGTGAGGAGGGCGAGCCTCGCCTTGTCCGAGAGCGAGAGGTGGGGGTAGCGCAGGATCTCCTGCGGGGTATCGAGGGGATGGATGCGGCCATCGACGAAGTACCCTGTCGACCCCCTGAGCCATTCCAGCCTGCCCCGTATCCCAAGCATGTCCATCAGGGAGAGGAGGCGGGTGTCGCCGGCAAAGCAGTGGTGGTAGAAAGACTCGATGTGCGTGTCACCGACCTCGTAGGAGGAGATGCATCCGCCGAGGTTGCGGCATCTCTCGTAGAGCTCGACCTCGTGATCTCTCCCGAGGGATAAGGCGGCGGAAAGACCGGTCAGCCCACCCCCGACGATGCAGATCTTCATATCCTGTTCCCGGTATTGATTGGAAAAGGGGGATGAAAAAGGCTCCGCATTGGAAATAATCTTTTTAAATCCGTTTTGACGCAATTTCAGGATAAGGAAAGTATTTCAACTACCGGGAGAAAATCATATTAAAAACAGAAATGAAACGTCCTTTCGGAAGAATTGGGCTGGTGTTTCAGTTCCATGAGAATGTTTTTCATCGGGTTCGGCCAGGCGGGCGGAAAGATCGTGGACATGTTCCTCGAGCAGGACAAGAAGATCGGGAGGAACAGTTTCAGGGGTATTGCAGTCAATACGGCCCGGACCGACCTCATGGGCTTGAAACAGATCGATATGAAGGACCGCATCCTCATCGGCCAGACTGTTGTGAAGGGCCACGGTGTCGGGACTGACAATGCCGCCGGTGCACGCATCACGATGGACGAGATCGACAGCATTGTGAGCGGCATCGACAGGAGGGGGACCCACGACGTCGATGCGTTCATGATCGTTGCGGGACTCGGTGGAGGCACGGGGTCGGGGGGCGCACCTGTCCTGACCCGTGCACTGAAGAAGATCTACCGGGAGCCCGTCTATGTCCTCGGCATCCTCCCCGCCCCGGAGGAGGGGCGCCTCTACTCCTACAATGCCGCCCGGAGTCTCACGACCCTGACCAAGGAAGCGGACAACACGTTCATCTTCGACAACAGTGCGTGGAAGAACGAGGGAGAGAGCATCAAATCTGCATTTTCCCGCATCAACGATGAAATCGTCCGCCGTTTCGGTGTCCTGTTCCGTGCAGGCGAGGTGGGGTCCGCCGGGGTCGGCGAGATGGTCGTCGATTCGAGCGAGATCATCAACACGCTCCGGGGCGGGGGGATCACGTCGGTCGGGTACGCGATCACCGAGGTCGTCTCCAGGAAGTCGAAGCCGTCCGTAGGCACGCTCATTGACGGTATCAAGGGGACCATCCGGAAGAGGGAGGCGACCGAGGAGGTCCTGCTCGGCGAGGACAGGACTGCAAAGATAATCTCCCTGGTGCGGAGAGCAATGCTCGGGAGGCTCACCCTCCCGTGCGACTACAGTACCGCCGAGAGGGCACTCGTCCTCGTCGCAGGCCCGCCCGACGAACTCGATCGAAAGGGTATCGAGAAGGCCAAGAGCTGGGTCGAGGAGAACATCGCGGGCGTAGAGGTCCGTGGCGGTGATTACCCCGTGAACAGCAACTACGTTGCAGCAGTCGTCGTCCTCGCCACAGTGGCCAGCTCCCCGAGGATCAGGGAACTGATGGAAATCGCCCGGACCACCAAGGACGACGTCGCAAAGTCCCAGGAGAGAAAACCCATTACATTTGACGAAGAGATAGAACCATTGTTCGAGTGATACGCATGAGAGTGGTATGGCCGTGTGTAACTGTCCTTTTCCTATGCCTCCTTGTCCAGGGTATGGCTGCCATATCCGTGGGGAATATCGCCATCACGCCATCCGGGAGCCTCATATCGGGCCAGACCCATGTGAGGGCGACCTTCGTTATTGAATTTCCGGCAAGTGGCGGGAAGACCTTCGACGACGAGAACTCCCTCCAGCTATCCAGCGAGCTGGACAATCCGACGTGGACATATTCCCTCGTCCTCGATGGCATCGAAAACCCCTCGAAGACAGAGGTCGGCCAGAACGTCAATATCAATGGCTGGCTTCTCTCCTACCCGTCAAAAAGGGAGATCTCCATGAAGGTGACGATGGAAGCAATCGCCCCGACCGTGGAGGGGACCAGCGAGAAGGTCGTCGTCGCGGTGAGAGAGCTTGACAGCAGGGGGAAGTTGATTACCTCCTCCGAGGTCGTGAAGACAGCCCTCGTCATCAACCCGGCGCAGATCAAAGGGTCCATCCAGCAGGCAAAGGAAGAACTGGCCTCTTTGCGTTCGCAGATCGATGCTGCCATGGTCCCGGGCCTCGACTTCTCGGCAGTAGAGGCCAAGTACAGCGAGGCGGCCGCTGCCATCCAGAGTGCGGAGAGTTCCAGCGACTACTCGCGGGCCCAGGATTCCCTGATCCGTGCAAGTGCTGCAATGGAGGATGCCCGGGCGGCCCTCAGTGAAATAACGATACAGAAGACCATCGATGACGCGGATGCCAAGGTGGGAGAGGTCGGGGCACTCATCACTGACTTCCGGGTCAACAAGAGCATGGATGCGGATCCCCGCCTCACGCCGATCCTGATCGCCCATGACAACGCCGCCAGCCTTGTATCGGCAGCCAGGGACGCTCTCTCTGCGAAAGACTATACCCAGGCCAGCAACAAGGCCGTGGAAGCTGCGGCAAAGGCTGAAGAGGCCCTGTCCGAGGCGCTAGAACTGAAAGAAAAGGTCGAATCCAACCCCCTGGCTGGCGTTGCGTCCGCGGTAGGCGGTGCTCTCTCTGGCAACATTGGCATCATCGTCGCCATTGTCGTCATCGCCATTGTCGCCATCGTGGGGTACCGCTTCTTCCGGGGGCGGCGGAAATGGGACGAGTTGGGATAGCCCCCCTCTTTTTCCGGCACTCCACTCTTCGAAATCAGCTTCCCCGCCTGGAATGATGAAGAGGGTTTCTTTGTCTTTCAGGAAGGAGCGGGGATCCCTGCCTTTTCGTAAAGACCCGGTTTCGTGAAGACGTCGATGTTGATGCTCCCCATCTTCCCGTCGCGCTTCACGTAATACTCGGCTATCCGGTTCTCGTTGTCGTAGATGGAGAACCAGTAGCAGAGCTTGTACGTCTTCTTGTCATAGCCTGAGAGGGCAGGGTAACTCGCCTGGTCATGGGTGATCACCATGTCCGGATCGACGTCGTAGATCGTCGCTTCGTCCACGATCTTGCCATAGAAGTGCATCCTGTCCCATTTCTCCCCCCGGTCATACCAGGGGAGCGGCCAGTAGTTCTCCGAAGCGATGACGACGGAATCGGAGGCATCGATGAGATGCATCACGAGGCGCAGGTCCTCGGAGTTCTGCACCTGCACGATGGGCTCGTTGATGTCGCCGGGCGTAAAAGCGACGTGGAATGTCATCAGGACCAGGAATGCGCACCCTGCGAGGGCAAATACAGCCTTCTTCTCGTTCAGCATGTACACGGAGACGAGTATGGCAGGAAAGAGCTGGTGGATGATCAGCCAGGGCACCTTCTCCCCGAGGTAGGCATAGGCAGCGAGCGTTGCAACGAACCAGAGAATGCAGAAGAGGAAGAAGAGCTCCTTCCTGTCCCATTGCCTGCCGGGCCCGCGATAAGCGGGGAGCGGGGATCCGGTGGTGTATTCCGTTCCGGCAGGTTGCCCACCCCGGTGGAACCGGTTGCGGATTCGTGCGATCCAGCCCGGGAAGGGGTCGTGGCGGTCAGCGAACTGGACGAGGGCAAAGAGCGCGAGGATGAAGATAGGGACTTCGTAGAGGAGGAAGAGCAGGATGTAGAAGTACCACGGTCCACAGATGCGGCACTGATTGTGCATTGCAGTCCAATGCGTGTAGGCCGCGATCACACCCGTCTCGAGGACCTCTGGATGGACCCCCATCGAGGAGTAGAAGAGGGCCATGACACCGACGGCAACGGCGGAGGCGATGACAGTGTCCCGTATCCAGGTGCGGGGGAAGGGGACATCGCGCCTCCAGAGCAGGTAGACCCCGAACACGACGATAACGACGATGAAGAGCGGCATGTCCTCCTTGAGGCACATCCCCCCGCCCGCGGCGAGGCCAGCGAGGACAGCGTAGGCGGTCCTTTTCCGCTCGAGGTACGCAAGCAGTGCGACCAGGAGCAGGACAGTGAAGAAGAGCTGGAAGATGTCGTGCCGCAGGAAACGGGAGAAGTAGACGAGGTTCGGGGAAATGGCGATAAAGAGCGCTGCAACGAGAGCCTGGCGCCTGTCGAGGTATCCCAGGCGGGCCAATGCGTAGACGAGCGGGACGATCGCCGCGCCGAAGAGGGCCGGGAGGAGCCGGGCGACAGCGTCCGATTGCCCCAGCAGGAAGAACATCCCAGCCGTGACGTAGTACAGCAGCGGCCCGTGGTACATCGGGTCGTAGATGTACGTCCCCTTCGTCAGGAGCTCGTAGGAAAACCAGGCATGGATCGCTTCGTCGTGGTGCAGGAGCCTTAAGTCGAGAAAGGAGAGCCGAAGGGCGAGGGCGATGAGGAAGATTACGACGAACAGTACGTTAAAAGAAAGGACCGGCCGGATCTTCTTGGCAATACCGGCTTCGGTCAAGCCGCTCCCTCAGCTTTCCAGGACGATCTCGATGCCGATATCTTTTGGGACCTGTGTGCGCATCAGCTGGCGGAGTGCCCTCTCGTCGGCATCGATATCGATGAGCCTCTTGTGCACCCTCATCTGCCAGCGGTCCCACGTTGCTGTGCCCTCCCCGTCGGGGCTCTTCCGGATGGGGACGACGAGGCGCTTTGTCGGAAGCGGAATCGGACCAGCCAGATTCACGCCCGTGCGCTCTGCGATCTCGCGGATGCGGTCGCAGACCATCTCGATCTTCTTGAAATCCGTTCCTGTCAGGCGAATTCTGGCTTTTTGCATGGTCTCTCACCAAAAAAGGTATGTCGTGCCCCCGCGCTCACCGCATCTGCTTCGGAGTGATCGCAATGCACATCCCTGCAGCGATGGTGGAGCCCATGTCGCGGATCGCAAACCGGCCGAGCTGCGGGATCTCCTTCACGTTCTCGATGACCATCGGCTTGGTGGGCTTGATCTGGACGATCGCAGCATCGCCGGTCTTGAGGAAAGTCGGGTTCTCCTCCTTGGTCTGTCCTGTCCTCGGGTCGAGTTTCTTCTTGAGCTCGGTGAACATGCATGCAGTCTGGGTCGTGTGACAGTGGAAGACAGGGGTGTACCCTGCCGTGATGGCGCTGGGGTGCTGGAGAATAACAATCTGGGCAGTGAACTCATCGGCTACCGTCGGGGGGGCATCGGCCGGACCTGTCACGTCACCCCGGCGGAGGTCACCCTTGGCGATCCCACGCACGTTGAAACCGACGTTGTCGCCAGGCAGGGCCTGGGGGATCTCCTCGTGGTGCATCTCGATGGACTTGACCTCGCCTTCCTTGTTGGCCGGCATGAAGCTGACCTTCATGCCCTTCTTCATGACGCCCGTCTCGACGCGGCCGACCGGGACAGTCCCGATGCCGCTGATGCTGTACACGTCCTGGATTGGCAGGCGAAGCGGCTTGTCAACGGGCTTTTCAGGCTCCTTGAGGAGGTCCAGTGCCTCGAGAATCGTCGGGCCGGTGTACCAGGGGGTTTCAGGGCTCTTCTTGGAAATGTTCGTCCCTGCAAGCGCACTGGTCGGGATGAAGAGAACCTCGGCCGGCTTGTACCCGACCATCTGCAACAGTGAAGAGAGATCCTTCTTCACTTCTTCGAACCGCTTCTGGTCGTACTTCACGGCGTCCATCTTGTTGATGGCAACGATGAGCTGGTTGATCCCGAGCGTCCTCGCCAGGAAGACGTGCTCCTTCGTCTGCTCCATGACGCCGTCCGGGGCGGCGACCACGAGGATCGCTGCGTCTGCCTGGGAGGCGCCGGTAATCATGTTCTTGACGAAGTCCCTGTGACCCGGGCAATCGACGACCGTGAAGTAGTACTTGGAGGTGTCGAATCGCTTGTGCGCGATGTCGATGGTGATACCCCTCTCGCGCTCTTCCTTCAGGTTGTCCATGACCCAGGCAAACTCGAAGGTGGCCTTGCCTTTTGCTTCGGCCTCCTTGCGGTACCCCTCGATGATGTGCGCGGGAACGGTCCCGGTCTCGAACATGAGCCTCCCGACCATTGTTGACTTCCCATGGTCGATGTGTCCGATGACCGCCAGATTCAGGTGAGGCTTGTCTGCTGCCATGTCATTCCTCCGTTAAAAATGAGCCCGTTAAAGTTCAGCCCATTTATTAGAGTATAAAATATTGGAGAGGGATACCTATTAATCGTTTCGATTGACGGGATTTGGAAGGATTTCCCGGAAAAAGAAGGTTATTATCGACAGAATCATATCGGTCGGAGTAGAATACCCCATTCTGAAACATGAAGACCCTGCCACTGCAAAAGGACCAGACCGGGAACCGCGCCACTGTCGAGTGCAGTACAGGCGAAGTCTCGGTCTACCGTTACTGTGCATTCTGCGAGCAATGCAAGGGGATCTGGGTGGGTCCGCGGCTGTATCCGGTGCCCCAGGAGAAGGCGCTCCAGGACATGAGGAAGGGAGCCGCTTCCGACGAGGCGCTCCTCAACGCCCAGCTCCAGTTCAACAAGCTCGTCCGGGACGGCGTCTCCATCGAGTGTGGAGATGAAAAAGGTACGGGATTCGTGTCGCGTTACCGCCTCTGACCACCCGCTGTTCCTGGCTTGTCCGGGAGGGGCGGTACGGACCACGATACCGGTCCCGCCTTAACACGCATCGTGCCATCAATCCCGCTACAGGAGGTTCGCGCATCCTTTCTACCCGGAGATGCAGAGGACTGCAAGGACTGACGCCCTCGTGATCTCGTTTGCAGCGCCGACGACGTCGCCGTTCACTCCCCCAAAGAGCCTGCCGGAGACGAGCTGGAGAACGAGCGGGCATGCCACCATGGCTCCCGCGGCGAGGAGGAGTGCGCGTCCCGGTACAGGGAGGAGGGCGAGCGGGAGGCAGAGCACCCCGGCGAGCAGGGGGAAGTAGGGCTTCGAACGGGACTGGATAGTGGCATGGATGCCATCCCGGAACGGCTTTCCGGACGTGGAGAGGAACGCCATCGAAAACTTCGCCCCGACCTCTGCAACCAGCAGCGAGCAGGCAGCGGATGACACCGAGGCGAGGGACGAATACGAGACGAGCGTGGTGACCACTGCGAGTGCGAGGGCGCCTGTCCCGACCTGCCGGTCTGTAAGAGCTGCGACACGCCTCTCCCGTCCTCCGTGGGCCATGAGGCCATCGCCGAGGTCCATGAGGCCGTCCAGGTGGTTGCACCCGGACAGGAGGAAAACGAGGCCTATCCCCACTGCAGCTGCGAGGAGGGGGGGTCTCAGGAACAGCACGCAGATAGCAGCGATCCCGCCGACGACGTACCCTGCCAGGGGGTAGATCCAGGAATGCCTCGCGAACTCCCCGAAGTCCCTCGTCCTTCCGAGGGGAAGGATTGTCGTGAACTGGAGGAGTGCGACGACAGGGTTCAGGCACATTCGCTGTAGAACCTCGAGGTGCATCCTGCGATGAGGCCTGCCACGGCATCGTCGAGGAACGGGCCGAGTGACCGGAGCACACCTGGCTTCTTCTGGTCGTACCGGGTGAACTCGAACCGGGCGTACGTCCCCCCGATGCATTCCGCAATCGCCATCCCGATGATCTCGTCCGAGAGGAGGAACACCGGGTCGTCTTTTATCGGCGAGTTCTTCGTCTTCCAGAAGAGCTCGTCCTCGAGGAGAACAGCCGCGAGCAGGAGGGAGGAGACGTTGGGGTCCCCCAGGGAGCGTTCCATCATCTGCCCTATCCGCGGCCGGGCGTCGGCAGCCGGCAGCCCGTGCGGGACGTAGAGTTCCATCGCGGCATCGAGCATCTTCTCCATGTCGACGCCTTTTTCCTTCAGCCTGTCAGAAATGCCGAACATCTCGTGCACCATACCTGTCGCTCCGCTGCACCCCCTCCTCGAAAGGCATGCCCGGCCCGGCGGTGCATGCGGGGGAGACTCCTCTTCAGCAGGAGAAGTTGGGTTTTTCCCGATATGATGGTTGCCCCCCCTCCTGCCGTCATATTGATGGAATGCCGCAGGCAACAGAAGAGGGAGATACGGCATATGACGTTCCTATCGGACAATCTGTCCCTCTCGCCCGAAAAACCCCTCTTTGCGAGTGTCCTTGCCAACACGATGCTCTCCGTCGTCCCCGGGATGTCCGGCGCCGGGCCGACCCCGGAAAAGACCCTCCTCACCCCGATCCTCGATGCAGAACTGGTGCTCCGGGGAAAGATAACGAGCATGCCATCGAGGCCGGACACCCCGACCGGCTGCCCGACCCCCGCATCCATAACGCGGGCGATGATGGACATGTGCGGGATCATCCCCCTCTTCATCAATGCAGGGCTCGCCCACCGCCCCACGGTCCCCTGCCTCGACGCCTACGGCGAACCCGGGAGCGATCCCCGGTACGGAGACGCCGTCCCCCGCGCCGGGGAACTGTTCGAGGCGGGACGGGTCATCGGCGCATTCCTCTCGCGTGCGTACGACTCGCTCGTCCTGGGGGAGAGCGTGCCCGGCGGGACGACGACTGCCCTCTGCGTGCTCCGTGCGCTGGGTTACCCCGCGCGGGTCAGTTCCAGTTATGCCGACAACCCCGTGGGGATGAAGGAAGCCGTCTGGAACGAGGTCTCCCGGAGGATCGGAGATCGGGCGCCGCTCTCCCCGCTCGATACCGCCAGGTGCTGCGGCGACCCGATGATCACCCTCTCGGCCGGCGTCGGGAAGGGTTTCGGGCAGGGGCTCGTCCTGGCCGGCGGCACCCAGATGCTCGCGGTCGCCGCGCTCATGAAGGCGATGTCCCTGCCCCTCCCGGCGATAGCCACGACCGTTTACGTCAGGGACGACCCTTCGGCAAACTTCCCGGAGACAGCCGGGCAGATCGGAGTCCCTGTCGCTTACGTCGACCCGGGGTTCGGGGACCTGGGGCATGCGGGCCTCGCGCGGTACTGCACCGGGGAGGTGAAGGAGGGGATGGGCGCCGGGGGCGCCATGTTCCTCGCTGCAACCATGGGGCATTCTCCCGGGGAGATCAGGAAAAAGATACTCGCGACGGTAATCTCTTATCAGTGAAGGCGCAGGAATGGCATGATAATGTGATCGCTTCGCATTTTTCTCTCGTCTCCGCGTCTGCAGGAGAGGCATTTTCACCTCTTACGCGCCACATTAGTGAAGACCCATGCTCCCCCTGTTCGTGGTCAATAATTACGGGCAGTTCAACCACCTCATCCTCCGGATGTTCCGTGACCTGGGCATCGAGGCACGGATGGTCCCAAATAACATGCAACCGGACGAAGTCGCCGCCTCCTGCCGTGGGATAGTGCTCGGGGGAGGCCCAGACATCCGGAAGTGCGGGAACTCCCCCCTCTTCCTCCACCTGGGCATACCGGTCCTGGGGATATGCCTCGGCCTCCATGTCATCGCGAGGGAGTTCGGGGGCCGAGTCGACCCGGGCCGTGCAGGGGGCTACGGACCTGTCGAAGTCGAGCTGGTGGAGAGATCGGAGATCCTCGGGGGATACCCGGAGAAGATACTCGTGTGGGCGTCCCATGCCGACGAGGTGGCCGAGGTCCCTCCCGGTTTCCGCCTCATCGCGCGATCAGGGGTGTGCGCACACGAGGCGATAGACTCCCCGGACAGGAAGATCTACGGCCTGCAGTGGCACCCCGAGGTCAGCCATACACGGGACGGGGAGAAGGTATACCGGAACTTCGATGCGATCTGCAGGGAGCACGGGGTATGAACGGGACAAAAAAGGTTGAAAGCAGCCTTGCAGCAAAACTCATGGAGATCGGGTTTTCGTGCACCCGCTGCGGGGACTGCTGCAGGGCTGGATCCGGGGACGATAATCTCGTGATGGTCACGCCCCGGGAGATCAGGGCCATCTCCGGTTTCTGTGGCCTGCAGGCCGCTGACATTGCCGAACCGTACCCCGAGAGCGTGGAGCTTCCCGGTGGCCGCTCCGTGACATTCGGCCGTGTGCTGCGGCGGCGCCCCTGCGGCGACTGCCGCTTCTTTTCCGGGTCTTCGTGCCTGGCATACCCGGTGAGGCCATCCATCTGCCGCACGTACCCGTTCATGCTCGATGGAGACGAGTTGCGGGTATTCCCCTGCAGGGGACTGGGAAATCCCCTCGCGGAGGAGGAAGCCCTGTGCATTGCCCGCGACCTTGTCAGGAGGAGCGCCGAAGAGGAAGAGGAAGCCGGGCGGATCCGCGCCATCCTCCCGGGCGTTCCCTCCCGTCCGGGGAGGTTCCTCGTCGATTCGGAAGGGGTGAGCGAGCGGTGACAGGAACGCTGCGGATCGTCGGGACTGCGCACGTCTCGGCAGTGAGCGTCGAAGAGGTCAGGTCTGCGATAGCGGAGTTCTCCCCGGACGTCGTGGCCGTCGAGCTCGACCCTGCGAGGCATGCCGCATTGAAAAAGCAGGCGAGAGAGCCTTCGGTCACCGAAGTCCTCGAGTCGAAGAACTTCACCCAGCTCCTGGTCCAGTGGATCCTGGCATACCTGCAGAGGCGTATTGGCCTCGACATGGGCGTCGAGCCCGGTGCCGAGATGAAGGCCGCCATCGAGGAGGCAGAGGCGAGGAACCTCCCCGTCGCCCTCATCGACAGGGATATCGGGATCACGCTGCGAAGGTTCTGGAACTCGCTCTCTCTTCTCGAGAAGGCGAAACTCCTGTATTCTCTCGTCTTCTCGCTGGCCGATGTCGATTCCGAGGAGATAGACGTCGAGGAGCTGAAGAAGGAGGATATGCTCGGCATGGCGATGGAGGAGTTCCGCAAGTTCTCCCCCAACGGTGCCCGGGCCCTCATCGACGAACGGGACTCTTACCTCGCGTACAACCTCGCGATCCTGAAAGAGAGGCATTCCCGTGTCCTCGCAGTCATCGGTGCAGGCCATGTGGCCGGTGTCGAGAGGCTTCTTGCGTCCCCGGAAAAGATCGTCCCCGTTCATGAACTCGACACCGACGTCAAACCCAAACCATGGAAGACCATCTTCGGGGCCGGTGTGACGGCACTCTTCATCATCCTCCTCCTCGCCATCGTCTTTTCTGGAGTGGGGACCGGAGTCCTAGTCTCGGCACTGGTCTACTGGGTCCTCCTCCACGGGACCCTCACTGCGGCCTTCACGCTCGCCGCGAGGGGGCACCCCCTCTCTGCGCTCACTGGTTTTGGAGTCTCCTGGTTCACCGCCTTGAACCCGCTTGTCGCAGCAGGGTGGTTTTCAGCCATCGTCGAAGCGATGATACGGAAGCCCGGGCCTTCGGATTTCCGCAGGGTGTCGGAGGCCGAGAGCTTTTCCGCTATGATGGAGGTCCCCCTCTTCCGGGTCGTCCTCGTTGCCGCACTTGCCAACGTTGGGAGCACGCTCGGGACGATCCTTTACTTCATCTTCATCTTCCCAATCCTTGGAATAGACCCGGCAGTCCTCATCTCCCAGGGTTTTTCGAACATGTGGAACGGTGTCATGGGGTTCGTCCCGGGATAGATGCCGCCCACCCCTCTCCAAGGCATGCAGGGGGAAGGTATTAAACCGGCCCCCTGCCATCATCTCCACTGTATGCACGGAGTTGACCATTTCACCTGGCTGTTGGCTCTTGTCCTGCTGCTTGCCTCCCCCGTGGTCCCCGCGATGGCCGGTTGCGGGACCATCCCGCCAGGGGAGTGGGTTTTTATCGGCGAAGAAGGCCTCGACATTACCGGGACAGGTGCAGCTGCGGGATCACAACTCGCCTATTACGGGCCGGGAGGGAGCGTATCCAGTGCACCTGCAGCGAAGGTCACGGTGGCGGACCCGGCTTCGTTCTACGTGGCTCCCTCGACATTTTCCGGAAAGACAGGCCCGTGGTTCCTCCTTCCCGGCAACAGCCTGGCCTTCTACGTCGGTGACCCGACGCTCCAGATGCGCGTCGTCGATTATACATCCGGGTTCGTGGTCGGGCAGGACGCTTCATGGGTCCCCAAGGGAGACTCTGTCGGTTTCCGGATTGATACGACCCTCTGGGTATTTTCCCATAGGCCGGGTTGCACTGGGGCACCCCTTACGATAGAAGTCTCCGGCCCAGGCGGGACTACTTTCTCGTCCCTTGGCGGATACCCGCTCGCGGGCGTGGTCGTGTCCTCCCCCACCTTCGAGACCGGCCCGGTCTGGCCGACGGGTTCGAGCGAGTTCTCCATCGGGGATTACGAAGCCTATGTGCGCTGCGAGGAGAACAAGATGCATGACAACTACCCCGTGACAGGGAAATCCGAGAGCGAGAGAGTGCATTTCCTGCTCCAGAAAGCAAATCCCCTGATTGTGACGGTGACTACGACCGCATCCCCCGAAGGGACGACGCCGGCAATAACAACCGTGCAGTCGGCCACCCCCACCCAGGCGGAGACTGCAACGCCGTCGACCGTAGCGACGGCCGTTCCCACGATCATCGAGACTGAAGAACCGATGGCGTCCCCGACGCCGACGCAGGCCCCTGGCATCCTCCCTGCAACACTGATCCTCGCATTCTGCATAGCGGTCGCATTGCGCACACACGGGTGAATGAAGGACAATGATGACCCGGGGCCGGGAGGAGGGAGAAGGGTCACTTTTTTTTCCTCCGCCAGCGAGGGGATTTCCATGAACGTTGGCACCACTATCATCAAGTCACGGCACAGCGTGCGGAAATACAAGCCGGACCAAATCGAGGAGAGCGCGATACGCGACGCACTCGAGTGCGCGTGCCAGGCCCCGTCAGCGATGAACCTCCAGCCCTGGCTCTTTGGCGTCGTCCGCGACAGGGCACTCCTCGGAAAGATCGCGGAGCTGACAGACCACGGGAAGTTCATTGCAGGTGCAGCAGTCTGCTTTATCGTTTTCGGCGAGAAAAAGGCCAAGTATTACCTCGAAGACTGCTGCGCGGCGACCGAGAACCTCATCCTCGGGCTGTGGGCATACGGCGTCGGCAGCTGCTGGGTCGCCGGCGACAAAAAGCCCTATGCAGACGATATCAGGAAACTCCTCTCCGTGCCTGACAGGTACACCCTGGTCTCGCTCGTGCCTGCAGGGTACCCTGCAGAGGTCACGGTGCAGAAGAAGAAATCACTCGACGATGTGACTTTCATTGAGACATACAGTGAGAACTAGGGATCCATTCCCGGCGGGAGGGAAGGCAGCATGAGCCCCCGTGCTGGTCGCAGCGATCAAGAAACGGGAGGACAAGGGCAGTCGAAAAGGAAGGGGGCAGTCCTCCAGGTCGCACTCGACATCACCGAGCTCGACCGTGCCGTTCAGATAGCTGCAGAGGCGGTGGCGGGCGGTGCCGACTGGCTCGAGGCAGGGACGCCGTTGATCAAGAGCGAGGGGATGGCAGCGGTCCGGGCCCTCCGCGCTGCGTTTCCAGGCCACGAGATCATCGCTGACATGAAGATCGCCGACACGGGGGCCATCGAGGTGGAAATGGCAGCGAAGGCCGGGGCCTCGGTCGTCTGCATCCTGGCCGTCGCGGACGATGCCGTGATCGCCGAGGCGGTGAGGGCCGCCGACCTCTACGGTGTCAGGCTGATGGGCGACCTGATAAGCGTCCCGGACCCGGTTGCCAGGGCCAGGGAACTGGAACGGATGGGAGTGCACATCGTCAATGCCCATGTCGGCATCGACCAGCAGATGAGCGGGAAAAGTCCCCTCGATGTGCTCTCGGAGATACGCAGCGGGATATCCGTCCCCCTTGCCGCGGCAGGCGGTCTCGACGCGGCAACGGCGCCGCAGGCGGCAGCTGCCGGGGCCGACATCGTGATCGTCGGGAGCGCCGTCACCAAGTCCGCGGACGTGGCGGCATCGGCCCGGGCGGTCCGTGCAGCCCTCGATGGCCCCGCCCTCACCAGGGGCGAGAGGCCGTCGCCGGAGAGCGCCGTCCGCGAAATCCTCTCGTCCGTGTCGACCCCCAACATCTCCGATGCCATGCACAGGAAAGGGGCGATGGCAGGGATAGTCCCTGTCTGCCGGGACGCCCGGATGGTGGGCCGGGCGGTCACTGTCCAGGGGTTCGCAGGCGACTGGGCGAAACCCGTGGAGGCAGTCGACATCGCGGAGCCCGGCGACGTCCTGGTAATCAGCAACGACGGCGTGACGCATGTGGCATGCTGGGGGGAACTCGCCACGATGAGTGCGATGCAGCGCGGACTTTCCGGCGTGGTCATCGATGGCGCCGCCCGGGACATCGACGATATCAGGCGCCTTCGGTTCCCCGTGTTCTCCCGGGCCGTGGCTCCGAATGCCGGGGAACCGAAGGGGTTCGGGGAGATCAATGCAGAGGTCAGGTGCGGGGGTCAGCTCGTGCGGCCCGGTGACTGGATAGCCGGAGACGCAAGCGGCGTTGTCGTCGTCCCCCGCGAACGTGCGGCAGAGATCGCGCGGCGGGCGCTCGAGGTCAAGAAGACGGAGGAGAGGATAAGGGAGGAGATCCGGAGAGGCGGCACCCTCTCCCAGGTATCGGACCTCATCCGCTGGGAAAAGAAATAAAGAATCGTTACTGGAAGAGCGAACTCTCGTGGAGTTTCGCCCCGCTCTTCTGGATCGCTGCTATTGCGGCATCGACATGGTCGACCCGCAGGATGAGGACGGCACCCTCCCTTCCAGAGTAGGCATAAGCGTATTCGATGTTTATGCCGTTCCGCCCGAGGATATCCGCCACCTCGTACAGGCCCCCGGGTTCGTCCTTCATCTGGACGGCTATCACGTCGGTGAAGGCGACGTTGAACCCCATCTTCGTGAGTTTCTCGTACGCTCTCTGTGGCTCGTCCACGAGTGCCCTCACGACCCCGAACCCGTTCGCCTCGGCGATCGAGAACGCGAGGATGTTTATCTTCTCATCCTGGAGTGCCCGGGCGATTGCCGCGAGCCTGCCGGGCTTGTTCTCTGAAAAGACCGATATCTGCTTTATGACAAACTTGCTGGCTCCCATGTCAGATCTCCCTCCTGTCGATGACCCTCTTCGCTTTTCCCTCGAAGCGGGGGAGTGAGCCGGGCTCGACGAGTTCGACGTTCACACCGACATTGAGGACGTTCCGCAGCTTGTGCTCGACCTTCCTCCGGATCTCCATGAGGTCCGTGATCTTATCGGAAAACGCGTTGGCAGCGACCTCCACCTGGACGAGCATCTCGTCGAGCGCCCCTTTCCTGTCGACGATGATCTGGAAGTGTTCGCCGACCTCGGGAATGGTCATCAAGGCGTACTCGACCTGGGTCGGGAAGACGTTGATCCCGCGGATGATCAGCATGTCGTCCACCCTCCCCGTGATCCTCTGGACGCGCGGGTGAGACCTGCCGCAAGGGCAGATGCCCTCATCGATGGAGCTGATGTCCCCGATTCTGTACCTGATCAGGGGGAGAGCTTCCTTCTGGAGCATGGTGACGACCATCTCGCCGCGCTCTCCCGGCGGGAGCGGCTCCCCGGTCCTGGTATCGAGTATCTCGACGTAGGCAATGTCCCCCCACACGTGGAACCCCTTCTGCTCGGTGCATTCGCAGAACATCGGGCCGGAGAGCTCGCTCGTCCCGTATATGTCGTACGCCTTTATCCCGAGCCAGTTCTGGATGCGCTGGCGCATGTTCTCGGACCAGGGCTCTGCACCGAGAATGCCCGTTCGCAACTTCGTGTCTTTCTTGATGCTGACCCCCATCTTATCGGCGACCTCCCCGATATGCAGCAGGTACGACGGTGTGCATGCAATGGCGGTGGCGCCGAGGTCCTGCATCAGTTCGATCTGGCGTTCCGTATTCCCGACGCTCGTCGGGATCACCGTTGCGCCGATGCGTTCAGCCCCGTAATGGTTCCCGAGCCCGCCTGTGAAGAGGCCGTACCCGTAGCTCACCTGGATGACGTCGCCCCGCCCTAAGCCGCACGAGACCATGGCGCGTGCTATCGAGACAGTCCAGTTCTCGATGTCCCTCGCCGTGTACCCAACGACGGTGGGCTTCCCTGTCGTCCCCGAGGAGACGTGGTACCTGACCAGTTCTTCCTGGGGTGCGAGGAAGATCTTGTCAGGATAGTTGTCCCGGAGGTCCTTTTTGTACATGAAAGGGAGCTTCTGGATATCGGCGAGCGTCCTGATGTCGTCGGGATGGACCTTGTTCTCCTCCATGCGGTGGTGATAGAACGGCGAGAAACTGTACAGCTTGTAAACGAGTGTTTTGAGCAGCCTGTACTGGAGTTTCTTGATGTCTTCGAGGGGCATCTCTTCGATCCGCGGGTCCCACGCTCTCGTCATAGGGCACCTGCCCTTCTGTCCACGATGCGCTTTGCCTTTCCCTCGAACCGGGGCAGGGACCCGGGTTCCACCAGGTTCACCGTGGTCCTGAGTTCGAGGGCGTCACGCAGTTCCTTGACGACCTTCTTCTGGATCCTTGCGAGGTCCTGGAGTTCCCCGGAGAAATAGTCCCGGTTAATCTCGACATCGATCGTCATCTCGTCGAGGTGGTTGACCCTGTCCACATAGACCATGAACTGGGAACCCACCTCGGGGATGTCCAAGAGCACATGTTCGATCTGGGATGGAAACACGTTGATCCCTCTGATAACTAGCATATCATCACTCCTCCCCATTATACGTGCGATCTTTTGCCCGCGCCCACACGGGCACGAGTCACCCTTGAGCATCGTGATATCCCCCGTGCGGTACCTGACAAGTGGCATGGCCTCCTTGGCGAGCGGGGTGACGACAAGCTCTCCGCGTTCCCCTTCGCCCAGGACCTCCCCTGTCGCGGGGTCGACGACCTCGACGAGGTAGCAGTCATGCCAGATGTGGAGCCCGTCCCTCTCCCCGCACTCGAACGCGACACCCGGGCCGAATAACTCGGACAGCCCGTACGAATCGTAGGCCGTGAGGCCGAGCCGGCTCTCGAGCTCCCTGCGCATGGACTCGGACCATGGTTCTGCGCCGAAAAGCCCAGTCTTAAGGGAGTCGAGGTGGGCACCCATCTCCTCGGCGACTTCTGCGAGGTGGAGGGCGTAACTCGGGGTGCAGTGGATCACGGTGACCCCGAAGTCCTGGATCATCTCGACCTGCCGGCGGGTATTGCCTGTTGCACTGGGAACAACAGTCATCCCGACGAGCTCTGCCCCGTAATGGAACCCGAGCCCGCCCGTGAACATGCCGTAATTGACCATGTTCTGGAAGATGTCCCGGTCGGAAAGCCCCACCATGGTCATGTTCCTGGCTATCAGGTTCGCCCAGGTCCGGATATCCTTTTTCGTGTACCCGACAACGGTCGGCTTTCCCGTCGTCCCGGACGTTGTGTGAATGCGGATGACCCTGTCGATAGGGACGGCGAAGAAACCGAACGGGTACCCGTTGCGGAGGTCCTGCTTCCTCGTGAAGGGCAACTTCCGGATATCATCGAGTGTCTTTATGTCTCCCGGCCCAATGCCTGCCTCCCCGAACTTCTGCCTGTAGAATTCCACGTTCTGGACGTGGACCAGCGTCTTTTTGAGGCGTTTCAGCTGGAGGCGTTCCAAATCTCTCTTCGGGAGTGTCTCGTATTTCTCGTCCCAGAACATGGTCACCGGTCCTCCGAATGCATAGTCTCTGTTTCTGTCTCCGTGTTTTACCCGTTTTCCACTGGCTCGTGCTCGCTTTTTGGCAATAAAAGGGTCAAATAGCGATTTCACAAGATCTTTACCATAAACTTGTGTTGAAGGGTGAAAAATATTGCCAGGTCATGGCATGCCAGGGAGGAGTCCCCTGGAGTGGTTCCCTACAGATCTCTCGAAAGATCACGCAGTTCCCCCTCTTTGAAAAGCGATGCATTGATGTATTGACGCCAGGTAAAAATTTAGTGCAGTCAGGCTGCGACCGCACGGTGCGGGGCAGCAAGGAGAGTGTACCATCGATCCTGTCCCGTGGTATTTGGTCTCAGGGTTCGGGGCGCATATCAAGGCCACCCCCAGGGTCCTGATAGTGCAGAAGCATGGCCGCACCGAGGAGATACCGCTCTCCGCAGTACGGCACCTCCTGGTCATGGGAGGCCATACCATGCATACATCGGCAATCTCCCGCCTCCTTTCTGCAGGATCATCTGTCTCTTTCTTCGAGGCCGATGGAGAACCTCTCGGGGTCTTGAGGCCTTTCGGATTTCACTACGACGAGGTCGTCCGCGAGGCGCAGGCAAAAGCGTTCCCCCACTCCCTGGCGCTGGCAATTGCAAAAGGGAGTGCCCAGTCCCGGATCCTCCTCCTGGTACGGTTACAAGAGAAACTGGGGCAGCCTCTTTTCTACGAGGGGGAGCTCGAGATCCTGGAGAAAAACCTCGGGGAACTCGAATACCTGGTCCGGCTCGAAGAAGTGAGAAGGGTGCACAGGCTCATCTCCGACATGTATTACGAGATACTTGCCCGGACAGTCCCCGCGGACCTGGGGTTCCGCCGCCGGACCTCCCGGCCCCACAGGGACGTTGTCAACACAATGCTCTCGTTTGGGTACGGGCTCCTCTTCGGGAACGTGTGTGTTGCAGTCGTCGGGGCACATCTCGACCCGGATATCGGTTTCCTGTCCCGTGGTGGCGCCGGGCTCGTGCATGATCTCTGCGACCCCTTCCAGCCGGCAATGATTGACGATCCTCTCTTTTCGCTCGTAAGGGATGGGCTCCCGCCCGACGCGTTCGAGTGCAGCCAGGACCGGTGCATCCTTTCGGACGACCTGGTGCAGTCTCTCATCCAGAGGCTTGCACGGACGATCCGGCAGGACGTCATCGATTCCCACGTCTCGGCCCTGAAAGAATCCCTGATGAAAAAGACTGATTTTTTCGTCCGTATCCCGGAGCCGGTATCGTTCAATGGGAAGTGACGACGGAAAAATCAGGGAATGACCTGAAGGGTATCTCGTATATCTCCATCTCCCTGATCAGCGCCCGCGGGCACCCGTAGATCATGGATGCGAACTTGTCGAGTGTCAGGGAGTCGCCGCTTGCAGTGATCTTCACGGACCCATCGGGGAGGTTCATCACTTCACCCTTGATGCAGAGCTTTCCGGCGATGTTGCGGATGCAATTCCTGAGTCCCACTTTCTGGACCCTTCCGGTAATCCGGATCTCGATTGTCTTCATCCCGGCCGGTTTCCCTGGGGAGATCATATGAGAGACGTTTGGTGTACCTGCCACACTAATTTTTATCTTCATTTCCCTTATGGTGCAACCAGCAATTATATAGCAGTATACAGTTTATTGCTGGACAAGTCCACTCCCTCCCGATCGCCAAAATGAATGCCCCTACTTACGGACGAAGCCCATTATCTCTTCGTAAAACTGGTGCGCCTTCTCTTCCGATGCGGACTCGACCATCACGCGCACGAGTGGTTCTGTCCCTGAAGGACGGATCAGGGCCCAGGAATCGCCCCTGTTGATCCTGATGCCGTCTGTGAAATCCAGGTTCTCTCCAGAGAAGTGATCCGCGAGCCTGGCAATCAGGCCCCGGGGGTCCTTTTCCCTGAACTTCTCCTTCATGAAGGTGAAATGCGGCAATGCACTGACCAGGGACGAGAGGGGCTCGCCTGTCCGGGCGAGGAGCGAGACCATGGTCGCCGCGGTCATCCCGCCATCCCTGCAGAGCTGGTGGCCGGGATATATCAGCCCGCCGTTCCCCTCGCCGCCCAGGACGACGGGTGTACCCTGCGCAGCGAGGGCGATCATAGTCCTTGCCACGTAGATGCTCCCGACAGGCGTGTAGACAACCCGGCAGCCGTACCTCTGGGCGATGACCTCCAGGAGGCGGGAAGTGCTGACAGGGGTGACGATGACCCCCTGCCTCCCTCGGCAGACATGGTCTGCGATCAGGCCGAACTCCACGTTCTCCTCGATGAAGTTGCCTTTCTCGTCCACGAAGACAGCGCGGTCTGCATCGCCGTCGTGGGCAACGCCGAATCGTGCACCCGTCGCGGTGACGAGGTCGGCGAGGGGAGAGAGCCCCTCGGGAGAGGGTTCTGGAAGCCTCCCGGGGAAGGTGCCGTCCATCTGGCAGTTGAGGGAGTAGACCCTGCATCCCATGCGGCCGAGTATCTCGGGCGTCGTGGCAGCCGCCGCACCGCATCCCGGGTCTGCGACAACTGTCATGTCCTCGCCGATGGAGGGGGGGAAAGCCCGGGTGACCGCATCCACGTACTCCTCCACGAGGTTCTTTGCAGCGCGTTCGCGCCCCACCCTCTCCCAGCCGGCCATCCGCGATGTCTCCTCGAATATATGCTTCTCGAGTGCGATGCTCTCTTCGTCGCCCATTTCAGTCCCGTCGGGTTCCACCACCTTGACGCCGTTGTATTCCGGGGGGTTGTGGGATGCCGTCACCACGGCTCCCGCATCGAAATGGGCCCTGACCAGGAACTGGAGTGCCGGAGTCGGGAGGATGCCGCAGTCGACAACGTCACAGCCCGCCGCAAGGAGGCCGGCCTTCAAGGCACTGGCAAGCGCGGGTCCCGAAGTCCGGGTGTCCCTGCCTACGGCCACGGTCCCCGGCCTCATCGTCCCCAGTGCAAGACCGATCTCCAGGGCGAGACCGGGGGTCATCTCGGTCCCGACAATACCCCTGACTCCGTTCGTTCCAAAGAGCCTCTTCTCAGTTTTTTTCAGTTGCATGCATCTTTCCTCCCGGCTGCCAGCGCGGTCCGGAGAGCACTGTCGATGCGGTCGAAGACCTTCGGGAACGCCGACAGGACGTCTCCGGGCGTTGGACCGCCGACAGCGAAGAGAACCCTGTCTTCCCCTCCGAAATAGAGCCCCTGGTGGAGGTGGACCCTCACCCTCACCGTTGCCGCTCCGCCTGCCATATCCCTGGACATCTCTCTGATCATTGGAAAAAAACGTTCATAAAACTCTCTTCGCTCCGGGGCAGGCAGGGAGGATGAACCTGCCGGGAGTGTGCCTGTCGATGCAGCGAGCCCGTCGCCCCACATGTCCCGTGCCAGGCCGCAGGGAGAGAAATAGTCGGGGAACCTGTCCAGGCAGGTGAGGATATCCTGAGGACGGGGATTGCCGAGCACGATGTTCTCCACCCCGGTAAGGTCCCCCATGACCGCCTTGGGCAGGGGGAGCGACTTGAAACCTTCCAGGACGGTGAAGGACGTGCCGGAAGAAGAGATCATATCGAGCACGGCCCAAAGGGAGACTGCATCCATGACAACGACCGTCTTTTCGGAATCGATCCCGGCAGAGATCGGGGCACCTGCCTCGAGAAAGAGGGTCGTATCCTTTCCAGCCGGGAGCGCAAACCGGTGGTGCCCGAGATGCTTGACGACTGCCACATCCCCCTTATTTGCGAGGAGCGGGACGAGACTGCGGATGAGGGTCGTCTTCCCCGAACCCGATGCCCCGCAGACCTGGATGACCTTCACGGCAGGTTGCCCCCCTCGTCTTCCCCGTCGTCTCCCTGCCACCGGGATGTCTCCACCCCCTCCTCTCCCTTCCGGGGAGTGGTCTCCTCCTCCGCCATGCGAGTACTGAGGATGTGTGCTGCTGCCTTCCCGACACTCCTCATGACCTCCGTGATGCGGTCCTCTATCTCTATCTCCTCGTCTATCTCGAGAGAGGTCCTCTCCACCTCGAGGAGGAAGCGGGCGACTTCGCTTGCCTCGAAGAGGAGGTCGTCGAGTTCCTCGCTCGTAAAAAATCCGCACATCGCCCCATAGAAGAACGTTGCACCCGATTTGTACACTTTCTTCTTGAAGGAGTTCCGGGCCTGGTTCACTGCCTGGGGCGTGTAGGGCTCCTGCATAAAAGGAACGAGACTGGGGAGGTTCTGCCCGATGAACGTCATTTCGGCGCCGCTCCTCGTGCGGAAATCGGTGCAAAGCCGGGCGATCGCCCATTCCCTTGCGGTGATGTATGTCCGCTTCCGCAGGAACTTGTTCACTTTTTGATACGTCTCCCCGTCTACCTTCTTGAACTTGCGGTACTTGTTCACGTCATCCTGTCCGAAACGCGTGCGCATTGCCGTGTCTCACTCCCTTTACCCTCCTTTTTCCTTTTCGGGATCAGATAGAGTGCACCTTCTTACTATATAGCATCTTATGGTTTATTTATAAAAAGGAAACATCCAGAACAGCTCATTCCACCCATCATCGGACTCAGACGCGTGGTGCCAGGGAATTTTTCCCCGGCCTCGTCAGGGAGAACTGTGGCTTTCCCGGGTCGAGGGGACGCCGGGAGTGACCTCGAGGAAGAAGGTTACTTCGACCCCGCGTGGGCCCGGGCACGACCCGGCCCTGATGAGAAACGTGCAAGGTACCCCGTCATGGCGGATGAGGGAGAGCTCGACACATTCCCTCCTGCGTCCCATCTCTATACGGGAGAGTAACTCTGCGAGCGACCCGTGCTGGCCCTCCACGGCAATGTCGAAAAGGTTGATAGATTTTCCTTTATCGGCAGGGCACGGGCCTTCAACAAAATCCCTCGCCGTACTGTTCAGGAAGACGATTTCACCCGCGGGCGAGACCTCCAGGTAAAGGCCGGGAATTGCATCGGCGAGCACGTGCTGGTGGGAACGCATCCGCTCACGGGCGTCATCGCCGCCTCTGCCGCCCGGGGGAAATGCGTATGCAAATACGAGGGCCCTTCCCCTGAATTCACCCCATGAAAAGGATACCGGCACTGGCAGATCCTGCCCGCTTTTTGTCCTCATGACGAGGTGGAGTGTCATTTTCTCGTGCAACTCGAGCCGGTCCACGAAATGTGACCATTCGCTGGGGGATAGGAACGGGTCGAGGTCGGCGGCATGGAGGAGGCAGAGTTCCCTGGAAGAATATCCAAGGGCCGCACATGCCGAGGTATTGGCATACACGACGTTGCCGCGTCTGTTGAAGCAGAGTATCGGAATGCCCGCCCTCTCCACGGAGTAGCGTGTGACCTGGAGAGCCCCCTCCCTCCGGAATCTCTCTGCTGCGAGCTTTACAGAGTGGATCAGTTCCGCGAACTGCGAGCGTGGGTCACCCCCCTTCTGGATGTAAAAATCGGCACCGCTATTGAGAGCTTCAATGACGACGTGTTCCCTTCCCCTGCCTGTGAATATGATGAAAGGCGTATCGATTCCGAGTTTTCGCACTGTTTTTAGGAAGGAGATCCCATCCATTCCCGGCATTTCGTAGTCCGAGATGATAACGTCATAGACCCGCCCTCTGAGCACCTCCAGGGCCTGCTCCGCTGAATAGCAGGTGTCGACCTTGATCTCACCGGTCTTTTCGAGGTAGAGCCTGGAGACATCCAGGAGAGGAGGCTCGTCATCCACGAACAGGACTGTTATCATGGGAAAAATGCCTTCCTGGTAATCAATCGTGAAAAGTAGCCGGGTCTTCCATAAAAGTATTTGTACTACACCCATTTTAAGGCTCTTCACTATTTCGAGTAGGAAATTGAATACGAGTGGAGGGGCGGTAGCCACCACGTGCACTCACTTACCTACCCACTGAAAATAGCGAAGAGCCGAAAAACTGGATTTATCTCATGTCGCTGCAGTCTGCATGGGTAAGGGTGGAGATTCGGTAGGATCATTCTTCTCATCCCTGCAGGTCTCCGTCGAAGACCATCCCATGACCGATGCCGCGAAAACATCGGAATGTTACCTGGACGGGGCATCGAACCAGGTGATGGGAGGTTGTGGGCCCCTTTCCGAACCAGTTTTTCCGGGCCGGGACATTCGGCACGTCTATAAAGCCGCAAAAACGCGAAACTTTGTTCATGGCATAATTTTATATGGCTTTATGGGAGAAAGGTCGAATACGTCGATATAACAAGGTCGATTTATCGAGATTTCCCATGCCCTCGAGATATACCGGGGATGACCGGGAAAGTTCCTCTCAAGGATACCGGCGGCAGGAATTTCGCAGAATAGAGATTCTGCGCAAAAGGTTTATAATTCGAGCAAAAAAAGAATAAAACATGCCAGGGGGATTTTTCTCGGAGTGGCTCGGACGCTACCGCCACTACCTGAGAATGCGGAACTATTCCCCGAGGACCATCCAGAGCTACGAGCAGGTCGTGAGGCATTTCGCCTATTACGTGTGGCTCCGGCGGAATATCGACCCCCAGAAGCTCATGGTGTACTGGGAGGACTTCTCGAAGGCGCGCGCAGAGACCGACGTCGAAGTGGGCCCCGCCCTCCTCGAGGACTACCTCTCGTTCATGAGCTCCACGCGGACTTACAGGCCAAAGACCCTGCACCGCATCATATCGACACTCAGCTCTTTCTATCGGTTCCTCTACTCCCAGGGGGCTGTCACGACCAATCCCCTGATAGGCGTGGAACGCCCGAAGATCAAGGGGCAGGAGCTCCGGTACCTGAAGCACAGCCAGGTCATCCGGTTGATAGAGTCTATCGAGGACCAAAGGGACCGCCTCATTGTCAGGACGATCTATGCAACCGGTGTCAGGGTCTCGGAACTGTGCGGCATCAACATCGAGGACATAGATTTCGAGGACGGGACGATCCGCGTGCGAGGCAAGGGCGGGAAGATCAGGATTGTTTTCGTCGACCCGGATACTCTCGACGAGATGGACAGGTTCATCGGCTCACGCATCGAGGGCCCCCTGTTCCCCGGGCAGATGGGTCACAATCTCTCCCCACGGGCCGTCCAGCACATTTTCCGGAAGTACGCCCCCGAGGGGATCACCCCCCACAAGATCCGGCACAGCTACGCGAGCGAGCTGTACAGGCGTTCCAAGAACCTCCGCGTCGTCCAGGAGAACCTTGGCCATACATCCATAAAGACAACCGAGATCTACCTGCACACGGATCTCGAGGAGAGAAAAAAGGTCTACCAGGAGTACTTCCCGCTTGCGGGGCGGCAGGGAAAGCGCGGGGAAAAGGATGTCGACCGGGAAGCATAGCGTAGCATGGTTCTCCTGGAACCCCATGGCACCTTGCGTGTCGAAGAGCCCCCTCCAATGATAAACGCGGACGTGGTCTCGTGCCAGACCCGCGTGAAGCCGGGGTTCGTGCCATCTCTTTGGGCCTGCAGTTCAGCCATGCAGGAATGCCCGTAAAATATTCCCCGGAACTCCCGTTCCGCTGTGGGACCAGGCAGCAATCGACGGTTCATGCACCATGATCTCGCTTTTTCCAGCGTGATCGAGCCCGCTTTTCCCAGGGTGACGGTGCAGGCCCACGGCCATTTTATAAATCATATGATGCTATACAATAAGTCGTATTCCTTTTCCGGATTTTAACTGGCGCCTGATCTCAGTTTCCACCCACCATGGAAAAAATCCAGGTTACCTAAATACTATTAGGTGCATGAAAACCAATCCAAACCTGCACGTACTCGCTATACTCTTAAGGAATGAGCGGAAATAGTCTCTATAGCGCACGCGATCCTGTATCAACAGTTCCCGTCGAGAAAACCAAGGATGAAGGTGCACCAGGAGAAATCCAAGTGGAAAATGGAATCATTGTCCCGGAAGGATGGGAGCAAATCTTTCATTTTCTCAGGGAGCGCAGGGGCGGGATGGTGTACGTTGTCGGTGGCGCAGACAGGGGAAAGACGACGTTTTGCCGCTGGCTGACTTCCCGGCTGACCGAAATTGGCACGACAGGTTTCCTTGACTGCGACATCGGGCAGTCCACGCTGGGCCCCCCCGCGACAGTCGGCCTGGCACTCTATTCCGGCAGTCCGGAAGACCCAGGAGCCACCTATTTCCGCTTCGTCGGTGCTGTCACCCCGAGCGGCCACATGGTCCAGGAGCTCGTTGGGGCCCTCCGCCTCAAGGAGAAAGCCCGTGAGGAAGGCGCCTCGTACATCGTGGCCGACTCACCGGGCTGGGTCGTCGAGCCTGCTGCCCAGGAGTTCCATGTCAGGATGATAGACCTCCTCCAGCCGGACGTCGTTATCGGGTTCGAGAGAGGCCCGGAGCTCGAAGGCATACTCGTGAACTTCCGCCGCCACCCGCGCATCAGGATCTTCGAATGCGCAACGCCCGCGGAGGTCGTGGAGAGGAAGAGGGACTGGAGGAAGCTTTACCGGTTCCAGCGTTTTTCAGAGTATTTCTCGTGCGCCGTGCCCCACGCACGGTTCCTGTCTGGCCTTGGAATTCACGGCAGGATACCGGAATCGTTCTGCGATGACGCATGGCGCGACCTCCTCATCGCCCTCTGCGATCCGGAGATGATGGTCGTAGCCCTGGGCCTTGTTGACAGGCTCGACCTCGTGACAGGGACGCTATCCTTCCGGGCACCCCCCCACGATGCCCACAGGGTCGCGACTGTTCATGTGGGTTCCATCCAGGTCGACCTCTCCAATCCTCCGGGAAGGGTTTCACAAGGTGCCCGGCCGGTCTCCTGGCGGCAATCGACCCTTTCCGAGGGGGAAGACCAGTCCCCTCCAGCCCGGGCGTCGCCCTCGCCTGGTGCACGGGCAGATCGGGAACACCATTCACCCGGAAGATCAGGCACAGGCAGCTGAAATAGCCATGCAGTACGTTGTCACAGGCGGGGCAGGTTTCATCGGTTCATATCTCGTCGAGTCCCTCTCGCTTGCAGGCCATGAACTGACTGTTATCGACGACCTCTCCACAGGAAGGCTCGAGAACATCGGCAGCGTCTCTGCAAACCCCCGCGTCAGGTTCGTACAGGGTACCGTCCTCGATCTCGCACTCCTCCTGGAGGAGTTCCGGGGCATGGACGGGGTCTTCCACCAGGCAGCATTCGTCTCGGTCCCCGGTTCCATACAGCACCCCCTGCAGAACCACGAAGTCACGCTCACCGGGACCCTCAACGTCCTCCTGGCTGCACGGGACATGGGGGTGAAGAAGGTGGTGCATGCGTCTTCCGCGGCAGTGTACGGGAACCTGCCCGGGATCCCCAAGAGTGAGGACATGCCGGTCGAACCCCTCTCGCCGTATGCCGTTGCAAAGTATGCAGGCGAGCAGTACTGCAGGGTCCTCGGGCTTCTCTACGACCTCCCGACCGTCTCTCTCCGGTACTTCAACGTGTACGGGGCGAGGCAGGACCCGAGATCCGATTATGCCGCTGTCATCCCCCGCTTCATCGCGAATCTCCGTGCCGGAAAGCCTCCCGTCATCTACGGAGATGGGACCCAGACCAGGGACTTCGTATACGTCAGGGACGTGGTCAGGGCAAATATCCTGGCAATGGAGACCGGTGCGGAAGGAGTGTACAATATCGGGTCCGGAAAGGAGACGAGTGTCAACGAACTCGGGGCGATCCTGATGAAGCTCCTCGGGTACAGGGGCGAACCGGTGCACACTGACGGGATGCCGGGGGAGGTCAGGCACTCGGTCGCAGACATATCGCGGGCGCGCTCGCTCCTTGGATGGGAACCTGCCTTCAGCCTCGAAGCGGGGCTCTCCGATACCCTCGCGTCATTGGAATGAGGGGGGCGTGAATGGTTCGCCGGCTCGGACACCTGTCCAACCCCGGTGTGACTGCGGGTCTCCCTACCCCGGGCCGTTGATCGAGGCCCCAAGTGAAAGGGGGGCCTCTGCGGTCAATACTTTTTTTGGGCCTACTTCTTCAGCCCTGCCGCAACAGCGACCCAGGCCATCCCAACCGCGACAAGGGCGAGTATTGAAGAGAGACCTGATCTATTCGTGGGAGACGCATTTACGGGTATATTTGTCGCCTGGACGGTGGTCACCGTGGTGGTCGTGGCTGCCACTGTCGTGGTTTTTTCTGTAGGCAGAGTGACGACCGGGCCCACAAGAGCATAAACCCCCCCTCTCCCGAGGGATGCAGTCACGTTCTCTCCTGCAACGGCCGAGGAGAGGAGCGTCCATGTATCGTTCGAGAAGAAGGCCAGGGTACTGTTCTCCTCAACTTTTCCTTTCCCGAGGCGGAAGACGATCGTACCTGGCGGAGAAAAGATCTCGTCATAGGGCACGACGGCATAAGGGCCGGCTATGACCCGCATCCCTCCAGGCGCACCTGGTGAAGGGACGCTGACGATACTGGCATGGGAGCCTGCCGGAACGCTGACTTTCACGATGCCATCGGCAGAGACGAAGGAGACCGGTTCCTGGGACCCGGACGGTCCGGAGACAGTCCCGGTGCCTGGAGACTGGGTGGCATCCCCTGACCCGACAGGGATCGTCTCGTAGAGGACCTGGGTCCCATTCACCAGGGCGGCCAGCGAGATCGTCCCGGAAGGCAGGCCATCCACCACGAACCCGATCTCGGAATTTGCGGGGCCTTCCTTGACCCCTGTCACCTGGAAGAGGGTGGTAATCGACCGTGCTGACGGGAGAGTGGTCCCGGAGAGGCGGAAGTAGTCATATGTCCCGGCCGCGATATCGTAGACCTTCGTGGTCGTATACTTGCCATCCGTGGACTTTCCGGAAACGGCAACAATAGTGTCCTCTTTTTTCACCTCGAGGCGGTTCTGGGAGGTTCCCTCCAGGGTCGCCGTGATGCTGCTCGTCTTCAGAGAGAACGGCATCTTGAACTGGCTCATCTGGAACTGGAACTCGGTGTTGGGAGAGACGCTGTATTTTGCCTCCACGAGGAGAGAGAATTGCGCACCGTCCGGGAGGTCGGTCACGGTTATAGTGATGGGATACCCGTTTGCGATGGTTTCGGGGCGGGCAGTGATGGTCACCGATACGGCCGGGATGATGAGTGACGAGAGGAAGAGAAGGACAACCAGCACCCTCTTCAGGTGCATTCCACTTTTTTCTGGAATCTCCATAAAGGATCCTGGGTTCGCCCAGGGAAAAACCTTGCCGGGGTTGCTGAGTTGTTACCAACAGCATTCTGGTAATCACTTCCAGGATCCTCTCTCCGGGGTGGCCGTCGCAGCACTGGGTGAACTCTTCCACCATCTCCTGTCTTCGTGGGTCACCTGCATGATAACCGGAGCCCCTGTCACAGCTGTTCAGGGAGGATCCAGTCTCCCTCCCGGCATGACCCGGCCCCTCTCCCAGTCGATGCAGATCGCTCCCCCAAGGAGGACGAGGGCGACAACCAGGTTGTCCCCCCGTGAATCCCATCCGGTGAGGGGGCATAAGGACCCGCCCGCTGCACAGAGGATCAACCAGAACGCAGAAAAACCAAGGAGAACTGACAGCCCGGCCGAGATCTTCACCCCGGGATGCACATCCCCCCGGAGCCCGGCCAGGAGAAAGAGGAACGCTGTTCCTGCGAGCCATTCTGCAGGCTGAAGGAGATCGGCGAGGATGTACGGGATCAACGCGATCTCCTCTCCTGGAGGGAAAGGTCCAAGAAGGGGCCAGAACCAGGTCGCAGGCTGCAACCACATCGCGTCGAGGGCCTGGTGGAGGAAAAACCCGAGGCCAAGGGCGATGAACAGACCCGGGCTCCGGGTTGTCCGTCGGGAAAAAGCCCAGTAAGCGACACATACGCCGATCAGGACAAGCCACATCGCGAGGCTGTGCGAGTAAATCCGCCCGTAACCCACTGTCCCGGAGATGAGCAGCCCAAGAGGCTTGTCGACCATGTCGGGGAGGACTGCTCCCAGCGTGCAGGCGAGGGCCAGCCTCCTGTCGCCGCTGGGCAGGGAGAGGAGGATCCCGAGCAGGAGGCCCGAGAGGAGGTGGCACATCACGTACATTGGGAGGATCGTTCGACGGCGGGGGATATATCCGGGCAGGGTTGGTGATCAGTGACGGGGTTGCCAGGAAAAGACAAGGGTATTTAAGACACCCTGCATATTCCTGTAATGGAGATGTCACAATGCCTTCCAACATCCAGGGAATGACCATTCCAGGGTTGCTTCTCCTCGTTCCCCTGCTCTCTCTGATTCTCCTGCCTGCCAACGCAGGGGGGGTGCCAGGACCGGACGAGGCCATCCCACCAACGAACGCTACCGGGTGGAACGACCTGGGGAATACCTATCTCAGCCAGTTACGCTTCGACCGTGCAGCAGATGCCTATTCTCAGGCTATCCTGCTTGATCCCGGCTTTGCCCGGGCGTACTTCAATCGCGGCAAGTCTTACGCGGAGCTGGGCCTTTACGACGAGGCGATTGCAGATTACGAGAAGGCCATAGAATGCGACCCCTCGCTCAAGGGAGTGGTTGAAAATTTCCTCGATACTGCAGTCAGGAACCGTTACGTGACCCTTCCGGGTGAAGCGCTTCTCAAGGGCAGTTCGTTCCCCGGCGGGCAGTACCTTGCAGTCGACAACACGCGTGGCAGGTCCGATGTCGTGATCGCCCTGGCGCCGCAGGGACAGCGGGGGGCAATCCTTGCCGTATATGTCCCGAAGGGGTATTCCAAGCGGTTCGACCAGGTCGTCCCTCCCGGGATCTACGATGTCTATATCACGACCGGAGAACGCTGGAACCCGGAAGAGAAGTCATTTGCAGTCGAGACAGGATGCCTCGTGTGGACGGCGCCGCAGGTCTTTGCGGGGGTCCAGAACAAGGGGTTGACACTGACATTCATCGACTGGCACCCCCCGTCGTCCTGGTGGGACCACTCCCTTCTGCCCATTGCACCTGAGCAATTCCCTGTCATATAACCAGGAACACTCAATTTTTCCACCTGCGATGCGTTTGTTCCGGAACACTTGGCAGTGATGCGATAAAGGCAGTGACTGGAAAAAATGCACCTGCACCCCTGTGTCACCAGGCACCTTCGGTGCCCACCCGGGAGAAAAAGAAAAAAAAGGTAATCTTATCTCCGTCTCCCGAATGCGGATGCAAGCGCGACGGTACCAAGGGACAGGACTGCAAGGACTGCCGGCAGAGGGGACTTTGTCGGCGAGGGAGTCGGGGACGGGGAGAGTGTTGCATCCACCTGGCTCCGGACGTCTTTTTGAACCTGGACAGTCGCCCTCCAGTCCGCGTATCCCGGGTGGGTCAGGAGGACCGTGTGGGTCCCGGGTGCAATCGAGGAGAGAACGAGAGGCGTGATCCCCATGTACTCGTTATCCAGGTATACGTTCACCCCCGCGGGGTTCGACTGGACTGAAAGCGAACCGGTGCCCGAGACCTGTGTCGGCGTGGGAGTGACAGAGAGGGTCTGCGATATCCTTGTCGTCTCCCCGGAACTGACCATCACGTTTCCGGTCCAGTCCTGGAATCCTGAGAGGGATATCCTGACCTGGTGGTAACCGGGAGAGAGGCCGGACGCAAGCTGCGGTGCCGGGCCATAGTACGCCCCATCCACGTAGACGCTTGCTCCGGTGGGGAGGGAAATGACATAGATGGAACCCGTCTCGGGGGTGACCTGGGAAAGCGATGCATAGACCTGGGTGTTCAGCCCGCCACTGACAGACGTCGTCGTGCTCCACGCCTGGTACCCGGATTTTGTCACCTGGATGGTATGAATGCCGGGAAGCACGCCATGGAACGTGCAGGGAGTCACCTGGGACTGTCCCCCGTCGAGGACAGCAGTCGCGCCGGCCGGAGAGGACGTGACCGTGATGCTCCCGTACGTCTGCAGAGGCTGGAGAGTTGCCGCCACGGAGACGGTCTCGCCTTCGGATGGATTGCCGGGCTGGTATCTGCTCCACTCCTGGTAACCGGAAAGCACCAGGCGGATGGTATGGCCGGGTGACCCGGTCGTCGACACAGTCACGGTGAGCGGGGTCGTGCCCTTGTAGGAATCGTCGAAGTAGACCGATGCTCCCGAGGGGCTGGAGGATATCGCGTAATACCCTTTCTCCCCTCCCATCATGGGCTGGAGTGTTGCGCTGATGTAGATCGTGTCTCCCTCGACGGGGTTGCCATCGTAGGTATCGGTCCATTCAGCGTACCCGCTCTTCGTGAGCCTGATAGTATGGCTTGGGTTTCCCGTTGTCGAGACCGGGATGGTGACAGGGGTTGTCCCCTGGTATGTCCCATCGAAGTAGACCGATGCCCCCGAGGGTGTTGATGAGATCTGGAAGTACCCTGTGCCGCCACCGATCATGGCGGAGACCTGTCCCGTGCAGACCACCATTGCGATGGCGAGCATAAGTACAGGAAGTGTTGACCGTGGGGAAAAAGAGACCATGGAGATTCTCCTCATGTTTCCATATCTGGGTTGCTGCAGATACTATAAAAAGCCCTGCAGGAATCTCCTTCCATGCTGCCGCTGGAGAACACCGGATCCCGTCCTGCCCAAGCATTCAAAAAAGGGTGATTATCAACAAATGGGTAGCGTTCATCAAAGGTTCTCTCAACGAGGGGAAAACGAAAAAAATCTCTCGAAGGGATGAGGGGCCATCGACGTCAACCACCCGATTTGTATCCGGGACTTTTTCTCCATCCGTAACGTTGGAATGACGACTTGGGGGGGTATTCATACAAATCATTCTCTGAAATGAAAACCTGTATGAGGAGGGATGGAAATCGATGTGGTCAATGTCTCCGAGGCTCTGTAATGCCCAGGAACACTGGACGACAAGGGGCTTGAAGACAAACTCCTTTTCTACTCTTCAGGATAAATTGGCGTATATTTCATCCTTCACGGGTCCCAGCCAATCGGGCGCACCCCTATCGGCATCCGGGGTTATAGCGATATGTGCAAGCCAGATGTCGGCGGCAGCACCGTGCCAGTGCTTTCCATGCGTCATGAATCCACCCACTGTCCGATTATATTTTGACGAGCCTGTCGTTTTGCAGGTTTTCTCTCCGTGGCACCGTTGAGAAGTCAGACCTGCTTGAAGAGCTGCCTTGCCAGTTCCACCCGCTGTTCGAAACCCGGGCCTTCGAATTCTGCCACGACCGATTCGAGGACCGTCGGAATATCAATATGCTGAGGGCATTTGTCCACGCATTCCCCGCATTTCACGCACAGGGATGCATATTCAGCTTTCCCGGTCCCGGCCGCACCACCGAGCCGAGCTGCGTACATGAGTTTCTCGTCCTCAGGACTATTCCCGAAGGCAAGGTTATTGTACGATTCAAAGCAGAGCGGAATGTTCACCCCGTTCGGGCAGGGCATGCAGTACTGGCAGGCCGTGCAGCCGACCTTCATGAGTTCGCGGTATTTCTTCTCCACGCGTTTTACGAGGTGCAACTCCTCCTTCGTCAGAGAATTCGGTAGCCCCTGGTCTGCAGTCCGGAGGTTCTCTCTGATGTGTGCTTCGTCGTTCATCCCGGAAAGGACAACTGTGACTTCCGGATGGTTCCAGACCCAGCGCAGCGCCCACTCTGCAGGAGTCTTCTTGACCGGTGCTTGGTCCCAGATCTCCTTTACAGCAGGAGGAACACTCCTCGCCAGGTTTCCGCCCCGAAGCGGCTCCATGATGACGACCCCAAGGCCCCTACCTGCCGCATATTTCAGTCCCTTGGTCCCGGCCTGGTATGTCTCGTCGAGGAAATTGTACTGGATCTGGCAAAAATCCCAGGGATACGAATCCACGATCCGGCGGAAGTCACTGCTGGTGCCATGGAAGGAGAAACCGGCATTATTGATCCGGCCGTCTGCCTTGGCCGTGTCGAGAAACTCCTCGACACCCAGTCTCTCGACAGCATCCCAAAGATCACCGTTGAGGCCATGAAGAAGGTAATAATCGATGCGATCGGTCTGCAGCTTTTTCAACTGTGCATCCAGGAACTTGTCCATGTCCACCCTCTTTTCGACGAGCCATGTGGGAAGTTTTGTGGCGAGCCGGACCTTCTCGCGATATCCATCCGAAAGAGCCCGGCCTACGAACGGCTCGCTCTGTCCCATGTGGTAAGGCCATGCCGTGTCGATGTAATTGACTCCATTGTCGATTGCGAAGCGGAGCTGTCTCTTCGCTCTCTCTTCGTCGATCGACCCATCCGCTTTTGTGGCAAGACGCATGCACCCGAACCCGAGTATGGAGAGTTCGTCCCCGTTCTTTGGCATTTTCCGATATAACATGTCATTCACCAGATTTTGTAGTCGTGAATCGTCACGTGTTCATCGCCCTGTCAATATCATGCAGCCACGAAGTTACCAGCCCCTGGGCATTTTTCACGTCGTTCCCACGAATGGCTATACCTTCCAGAATCGTGGATTTCGGGCATGTTTCCTGGAGGTCGGAAATGCTCTGCCCCAGCCCGCTTCCTTCGTGCGTGCAGAACGGTGCAATAATTTTGCCGGAGAGGTCGTGCCCTTCGAGAAAGGAAAAGACCGGCATCGGCTTGGTCCCCCACCAGCACGGATAACCGAGGAGAATCAGGTCATACGATCGTATGTCTTTCACGCTTCGGGCGAGTTCCGGCCGTGCCTTCGTGCGAAGTTCTTCCTTCGCAACCTCCGTGGTCGCGATATACTCATTAGGATACTTCTGGACCGGCTCTATACGGAACAGGTCGCCTCCCGTCTTTTCCTGGATCGTCTTTGCAACGACTTCAGTATTGCCGACGGTAAGATCGACGATCTGTCCTCCAACATAATTTTTGCCGGACCGTGAAAAATACACAATGAGGCATTTCCTTGATTTTTCCTTTGAATTCTCCCTGTTCATCGAGTATATCCCTTCCCTTGAAATTCAGCAGCCTCCTGCTGTTTTTAAGTACACATAAAAAATGTCTCCTATTTATAGTGTGTACACGAGGCTATCCAACGAGGTCGTTTCACAAAATCGGCTAAGATCTGAAACTCGGAGAAACCTCACTGATCGCAGAGTAATCGTCAGTTTTTCGTGATGACTAATCTATCGGCCAGTAACCGTCCGAGCCCGCAGCGTGGGCGCCCCGTCGGGCGGCGATCTGCTGCTGTTCGGTTGGTATGCAGACGCTCGGTCATGTTCGCTTGTCCTCGCTGATGCTACGGCTCGCTTTACATCACCTCGCTGTTTCTCTTCGGTTGACTGTTGGTAGGATGACGCCCCTGGCTTGTCGCGCTGCTCCGGCGCCAGCGGCTGCCCGGCCCCACTCCTCACATACCGCTTCGCGGAATGCTCATCGCTGTTAATCGGGATTTCGGAATTCCAGACCGGAACCGATATCATTAAACTCTTCCCTCCCAACCATGCAATTGTGGAGGCCGGTCGTCTGCCTCCGGTATGAGGGAGCTGGGTATCATTCTTATTGCCCTCGTTATGTTCTTCGCCGGCCTAATCCTTCTCGTGAAAGGGGCGGATTTTCTGATCGATGGAGCAGAAAGCCTCGCAGTCAGGGCAGGTGTTTCACCGACAACGATCGGCCTTACGGTCGTTGCATTCGGCACCTCGCTGCCCGAACTTCTGGTAACCACGGAGGCATACCGGCTGGGGGATTATGCAATCGGGACCGGAAATATCGTGGGAAGCAATATCGTTAATATTGGGCTCATCCTTGCCCTCGGATATATTATTATGCCAGCCTCTGGCAGTACCGCAGAATCCCGTCACCACCTGATTATAAACAGCATCCTTATATTCGGGGCTGCCCTTGCGTTTGCGCTTCTCTCTCTGAGAGGATTTTTTGACAGACTCACGGGCATCGTGTTTCTGGGTCTGTTCTCCGCGATGCTTTTCTGGATTTGGCGGTCCGGGGAAGGACCGGATCTGCTCTCCGAGACTCACGCCCGGCATCCCCTCGTCATGACCGGAGCCGGTCTTGTCATGGTTTTCCTTGGTGCCCACCTCCTACTGACCGGTGCCGTGGAGATAGCGGAGATCCTCGCTATCCCTCAAGCCGTCATTGGGCTCTCGCTGGTGGCGGTGGGAACAGCCCTCCCGGAACTGGCTACGACCCTGGTTGCAATCGGAAAAAAGAGCACCGGCGTCGCAGTCGGGAACATACTCGGGAGCAATATCCTCAATATCCTGTTCATCCTCGGGATCAATTCGCTGTTTTTCACGATCCCTGCAGCAGACCCTCGGGACACGCTTGTCATGCTCGGATTTACCCTTGCAATCTTCCCGCTCTTTATCAGGAACAATCGCGTGCGACAGGTTTGGGGATGCCTGCTGCTCGGTGCGTATCTCGTGTATATTCTGCTTCTGTACGAGATCGTGTGAACGAGAACCGGATTTCCGTGCGATCTGCCATGTGTTATCCGAGAGAAAAGGTTTAAAGAGTTTCATCCTATCTGTTGTTGTCATCAAACGGGGCAGGAAAAAGATTGAGAAGGACGAAACCGACAGCAGGTATCCAGAGTCTGAAGAATCGGGCGCCAAAACGGGGGAGAGTGACGATTCCGGATCCTTTAAAGCAACCAGCGAGATGATCGGGGGGAATCCTAACGGTATCAACGCGATAAGGGCACTCCAGATAATCCCCGGGGGATCGCCGCTGTTCTCCTGATCTGGTATGTGCTCCATATCACCCTGCACATCTTCTGATACCGTTCTCGTTTTCCCGCCGGAGAATCGTGACGATATTCAACCGGCAAAAAAACAATACTATCCAGTTTCTCACCGGCAAGGATACCTTTCATATGCCCTCACGACACAATGACCATTCACTGACTGCACGGATCGCCGGATATCTTAGATCCGACTTCGGTATCCTCCTTGTTACTGCACTGACCATCCTTGTCGTGTATGCCATCGACACAGTAACGCCTTTGGGCGAACCGGTCTGGCTTCTTTATTTTTCATCCCGCTTGTACTGTCGTTCTGGTCGAACAGGTATTACGCGATCCCTGCGGTCTTCATTGCGATCGTGCTCTTCCTTATTGCAGGATTTCTCGTCTCTCCGCAGGGAATACCCGTCAATATTGCGATCCTCAACTGGTTTACCTTCTTCATGCTCTTCTTTGTCCTCGCAATCCTTCTCTTGATTATCCGTGGGCGGCAGATCCGTGAAGAGAACCTGTAAAAATCCCGGGATCTGGTTATTCCCTCCCTCGGGAAAGCAGCACCTCGGGGAGCCGGTCAGCCGGGTGTATGCCGGGTTGTCCTTCATGTCCTCCCAGAGCCACGCCATACGGTCGAGAAACCAGAGTTTGCCGGCATAGATGAGCGCCATGCCGAAAATTGTGGGCCACACATCGAAGACAAGGGCGCCCCAGAACACAAACAGCATCCCGATGCCGGATACTGCCGAGAGAATATTCGGAACGGTGCGGTGACGGGCCGGGACCGGAACGACATCGCGGTTCAGCCAGACCCGCTCACCGAGCACAGCCTTCGACGCCCAGTAGTCGAAGGATGCCGGTGCCGGGAATAACCGGGGGTTGTACCAGGTCCAGAGCAGGGCGACGGCGAGTGGGACGAGCGCGTACCATCCCAGCCATAGCCGGCTCCAGACCGCGACGATGAGAAGTGGTAGGACGGTGTTACGCAACAGCACGCTCCATGGGTTTGCATGGCGCAGCCAGGTCTCGTCATCCAGCGCAAAAACACCGGCTATCTTTCGTTCAAGGGTCATTTTATTGATCGTGTCCAAAGATCGGCTAAGAGTAATCCCTGACGGGATGATCTCACTGGCAGTACACCCAAGAGGAGATCACCCCAGATGGATATCGTGCACGTAATTGAAGTAAAGGTATGCATTCCTGAAGACGACCAGCCGAAACCAATCGAGAGTCTTGTGGCATCGGTGAAAAGACTCCAAATCGAAGCCGGGATACTTGAAAGTACACTCGCGGCAATCGATGAAAATCTCGTCGATTCCTATTGTGGCAGAAAGTATTCAAGACACACTCCCGAAGAACGCTATATTCGTGCAGGAACGTCGAAAAAGAGGATTATAACCTCGGTTGGTTCCATTACCCTGAAGCTGAACAAGGTCCGGGACGTTCAGGAGAACCGGATATGGAAACCACTGACTGAAGTTGTACAGTTTGGGAAAACAGATGTATCAGCCGGAGATCTCCATGATCAGCGTCGATTTCGTCCAGAAACTCAGTTATCGCGATACCACCGAAGAGTTAGGGCTCGTGGTTCCCGAGGTACCTTCGCGGATGACCACAAATAACCGGATAAAGCAAATGAGCAGACTCCTGGATATCAATGAGACCGAGAACCCTGTGACAGTGGCAATGGCAGATGGA
>JAKPSJ010000072.1 GCA_029555345.1 Methanobacteriota archaeon
ACTATCCTCAAGCTCGACCCCTCTGATTTCAACCTGGCGATCAACAGCATCAAGAACGAGCTCCCCGCCCTCGTCCGCCAGGTGGGGGCGAAGAGGGTGGTGATCGACCCTGTCTCCCTCTTCGAAGACCTCTTCGACCGAAACTCCGACCGGAGGAGGGAGATGTTCCGGTTCATCGATACCCTCCGCGACCAGCAGTGCACGATCGTGATGACGAGCGAGACCGACAAGGACAGCCCTTTTACAAGCCGGCACCACCTCATCGAGTACCTCGCCGACACGGTCATCCTCCTGCGCTACGTCCGGCCGTCGGACCTCACCGATGTCCACCTCGCACTGGAAGTCGTGAAGATGAGGCTCTCCCCTCATTCACGCGAGATAAAACCCTACGAGATACAGCAGAACCAGGTCCTCGTTTACACGGAAGCGAACGTCTTTTAAAAAGGAAAAAGCTTTCAGAACCCCTCCAGCCCGAGGAGGTGGAGGATGATGACGATGAGTGCCCCCGGGATCCCCCCGAGGATGCAGAGGAGGACGTTGACCAGCGAGTACGGGATATCAGGCCGTCCCATGATCTCCATGATGCTCGCGATGTTCACCAGGAAGATGGTGAGAAGCCCGAGGATCGAATTGACGACGAGCTTCGTGATGTCTTTCAGAACGAAGAAGAGAACGACTGCAATGAGGACCCCCGCGGCCAGGACGGCATAATCGTAGTTCATTCTCAGATACCAATGATCTTCTGGTTTTTTAATCTTATCGAGGGGAGAACGCAGCATCCCACGACTTTCTCCTCCCTGGAGAGACCGCGGATGTCCCGCAGCATATCGAAGACGTTCCCCGAGAGCATGGCTTTCCGCACGGGGTACTCTGGGTTCCCGCCGCGGCAAAGGTATGCGTTCGCCAGCTCGACGGAAAAGTCACCTGTGAGTGGGTTTGCGGTGTGGGCGCCGATGACATCATGTACCCACAGCGCATCCTCCCCCCCAATCTCCCCCCTCGGGCCATCGAGGGTCATGCAGTGGAAGCCGATAGTCACACCCCCTCCCATGCCCGACCTGACTGCATTTCCCGTCGTCTCCTTCCCGAACTGGTAGGCAGTCTTGAGATCATAAGCAAAACAGCGCAGGACCCCTCTCTCCACCAGTGTGAGCACTCCTGTCGGTGTCCCCTCGCCGTCCCATAGGCAGCTGCCCAATCCCCGCGGGTGCATTGGGTCGTCGATAAGGGAAAGGGCAGGGTCGCAGACTTCCTGCCCGAGGAGGGGTGCAAGGCGGGACCGTCCCGCATGGACGTTCCTGCCGGAAAGCGCAGGGAGAAATGTGGCCCCCATCAGCTGGCCGAGGGCGTCGGGTGATAGAACGACATCGTACGTCCCGGTCGGGATGTCCTTCCCGCCGTGCGACGTGGCCGCCAGGAATGCCGCTCTCTCCCCGACGGAAACAGGGTCGATGTCCATCTTCCACGATGCCTCGTACTCGTAACCCGTGGACTGGTCCCTGATGGTCTCGAGCCCCATGCTCACCATGCTCTCCCTGTCCTCGCAGTACAGCCCGTGCGTATTGGCGAGAACGACCCTGTATTGCGAGATCTGTGCATTTCCCGAAATGATCTCCACGGGATGCCGGTCCGCCCCCTCCTCCATGCCGCTGACCAGGTCACGCACTTGCTCCGGGTCTGGGACGGCACTTTCGTCGAAATTGACAAACCCATCGGTCTTTTCCGAAGATGCAGGCAGGCCTTCCCACTCCTGGGGGGCTGCAAGAGCGGCGCTCCGCAGAGCTGCCCCGAGGCACTCCTCCCAGGAACTGGGGTCATCGGTCGAGGATACGCCGATCCTCCCGCCTTTGATCACCCTGATCGAGAGTGTCTGGTGGTCGGAACCCGTGGCAGAGGAGATCTTCCTCTTCCGGAGCATCGCTGCGACCGATGAACCAGTCGCGAGCCAGACCTCCGCTTCGTCGGCCCGTCGTTTCCCTGCTTCGAGGATCTCCTCAATCGGGTCCACGGCCACCCACCACCGCGCCACGAACGAGGACGTGGGGGGCGCCATCGCTCACGGGGACGGTCTGCCCCCCCTTTCCGCAATACCCGGGGTGCATCTTCCTCTCTTTTGCGCAGAGCGAGATGTTGTGCAGGGTGGCGAGGATCTCTCCCGAGAGAGAGACGTCCCGGACCATTCCCCCGCACTCTCCCCTCTCGATGAGGTACCCGTACTCGGCATTGAACTGGAAGACCCCCCTGCCCGGGTCCACCTGGCCGCCCCGCGAACCGCACAGGAGGAAACCGTCCCTGCACTCCTCGATCAATTCTTCGGGAGTGCTGGTCCCCTCCGCTATGTAGGTGTTGCTCATCCTCACCTGCGGGGGTTCCCCCGGCATCGCACGGGCATTCCCGGGGTGCCCGAAGCCCACCGCCGGCACGGTCTCCCTGCTGTGGAGATAGGACGAAAGGACCCCGTCCTCGACGAGCGTCGTCCTCTCGACCCTGCTCCCCTCCGCGTCCACGGGCTCGAATCCGAACTCGGGGAGTGCCGGGTCATCCACGATGGTCACGATCCCGCTCCCTATCCGCTCCCCCGCCTTTCCGCCCAGCACAGATCCCCCTTCCTGGACGAGATCGGCCTCGCTCGCGTGACCGACAGCCTCGTGCGCGAATACGCCGGCGAGTTCCGGGTCTAGGACGGCGTTCATAATCCCGCCCCGGGCCCTCCTCGCGTCCAGGAGGGCAATCGCTCTCCGTGCAGCCGTCTCCCCGTCCTCCTGCCTGTGGTAAAGCGGGAAGTCCTGGATGGCGTGCTGGCGCTTCGACCCTATCTGCATATCGCCGCTGCGCTCTGCAACAGCGAGGATAGAGTAGCCTGAACGAACCAGGGAGTAGGAGTACTCGTTTCCGCACGAGTCCTCGAACCTGACATCTTCGTATTTCTCGGTGTACCCTGCCCGCGTGCTGGCGATGGCGGGCAACCGGGCAGCCCTCTCGATCTCCAGGAGCACCCGACCCTTCTCCTCGAGGTCGATATCCAAGGGATCCACCTTCCTGTGCGGGACGGGGAGCATGCCGGCCGGCGCATCGGCGAGGACGACCTCTTCACCTGTCAGGGACCCGAGAGCAGCTGCTTTCCCGAGCAGCTCGTCAAATTTCCTGCCCCGTGGACGCTCGAAGTGGTCCACGGCGAGGAATCCCCACCCCTTCGGACCGAGGACACGGATGATTGCCCGGTCGAGGAATGTCGTCCCGGCAGACTCGACGCGCGTGTTTTCGATGTCGATATGGGAGACCTCGCCTCTCACGTGGCGGATGTCAAAGTAGCGGACCCCCTCCATGGTTCATGCCGGGGATGTCGGGATTGCCGAACCGTCCAGGAAACCTGCAGACGGGGTGGTCGCCATCCTGCGCAGCTTGTTCAGGAACCCCTCGCGGTTCTCGGGGACGAGCGCGATCGTGAGGACGTCGTCGATGTAGTCGACGGGAACGATGGTCACCATCGACCGGTACCGTTCCTCTATCAGGACGTCCTCGAGGTTCGCCCTCGGTATGAGGACGGTCTTTATCCCTGCCTTTGCCGCGGCCTCTATCTTGAAGGTGACCCCCCCGACCGGCAGCACATCGCCTCTCACGGAGAGGGACCCTGTCATCGCGATGTCCTGCCGGACCGGGATGTTCTCGATCGCACTGATGACTGCCGTTGCGACGCTGATCGATGCCGAGTCCCCCTCCACGCCGCCGTACGTGCCGATGAACTGGATGTGGATGTCCATGTTCCTGATGTCCTTGCCCGTGAACTTCTTCAGGATGGCGCTCACGTTCTTTATCGATTCCTGGGCGATCTCCTTCAGCATGCCCGTTGCGATCACGGAGCCGCTTGCGCCCTGTGCCGGGGTTACCTCTGCCATGATGGGCAGGACCGACCCCGAGTCGCTTCCCATGACCGCGAGCCCGTTCACCCTGCCGACGCGGGTCCCCTCCACGACGGTGAGCTCGTACTCCCTGCTCCGCCTGATGTACTCGTCCGAGACCTGGTCCTCGATGGACCGGGCGGTCTTCTTGGCAGCGATGACATGGTCGGCCGTGGTCATCTCGGCGCCTTCCTGGCGGGCGAGGTCTCCTGCCACCCTGATCAAGCCGCCCATGTCACGCAGTTTCAGGGTCAGGTGCCCCTTCCTGTTCGACCTCCGGCGGGCCTCGCGGATGATCTCCTCGATGGCACCCCTGTCGAAGTGGGGGATCTTCCCATCGTTCTTGACCTCCTGTGCAATGAACCGGATGAACTTCTCCCGGTTCTCGGGAGTGTCGGGCATGGTCTCGCCCATGTAGACCTCGTACCCGTATCCCCTGATGCGGGACCGGAGTGCAGGGTGCATCCCCTGGATGGCATCGAGGTTCCCTGCTGCGACCATTATGAACTTGCACGGGACAGGCTCCGTCCTCACCATCGCACCGCTCGACCGTTCGCTCTGGCCCGTGATGGGGAACTCCCCCTCCTGGAGAGCGGTGAGGAGGTTCTGCTGGGAGTGCGGCGTCAGGGTGTTGATCTCGTCGATGAACAGGACTCCCTTGTGGGCCCGGTGGATCGCCCCTGCCTCGACCCGGTCGTGGCTCGGCGTCTCGAGCCCGCCGCTCTGGAACGGGTCGTGCCGCACGTCGCCGAGGAGCGCACCCGCGTGGGAACCCGTTGCATCGATGAACGGGGCCGTCGTCGTCGAGTCGTTCGAGACGAGGAGCTTTGGGATCATCGACTCCTCGCGCGGAGTGGCATACCGGAGCGCCATGAACACGAACGCCGCTGCGAGTATGCCGATGAGCCACTGGCCCTGGATGAACGCATAGCCGAGGATACCGATGAGGAGAAGCATCAGGAGGGTATTGCGGAACTGTATCTTCTTCTTCGCCTCTGCCTTGTGGGCTGCCACGATCTGTTTCCCGCGCCCAGCAGGCACCGTCCTCACGATGGGGTTGTTCGGGTCGTCGGAATTGGGATAGACGAGTATGTCCTGCATCTCTTCCTTGGGCAGCAGCTCTGCCATTGCCTTCGCGAGCATGGACTTCCCTGTCCCGGGGCTCCCGATCATCATGACATGGCGCCTCTGGATGGCAGCCTTCCTGATGACCTCGACGGCACGTTCCTGCCCGATCACCTGGTCTATCAGGGAGGTGGGAACTTCGACCTGGGATGAATCTGCGACAGGCACTTCGACGGGTGCCTCGTCTTCCTGGATCGTCGCTGCACTATTTTTGTCTGACATTCTGAGAAATATCCCTCTTCCCGTGCTTCGGGATGTGATGTAATTTATTCCTGCTCATTTAAGTACTTTCAGCATGAGGATGCAGACATGTTGGTCGTGAGCACAGAATATTCACAGGTACTGGCAGGAAATATCGCGGGAGCCCTTGGATGCCCTGTCGGCACGGTCCGTTTCACCCGGTTCCCAGACGGTGAACATTACCTGCGGTTGGAGGAGGAGGATACGGAGATGGTCGTCGTGGGCAGCGTGCCGGATGCAGACGCCCTGGTCGAGCTCCTCCTCCTCGTGGATGCCTGCGAGGAAAGAGACGTCACGCTCGTCGTCCCGTATCTCGGGTATGCGAGGCAGGACAGGAAGTTCCACGAGGGGGAGCCACTCAGCGCGAGGGCCGTGTGCAGGGCCCTCTCCGGCAGCGCCAGGCAGGTCTTCACGGTGAATGTGCACGACCCGGCCGTCCTCACCCACTTCCGTGTCGGTGCACGGGATATCAGCCTCGCGGGCGAGATTGGCAGGTACCTTTCTGCGCAGTCACTGGAGAACCCGCTCATCCTCGCACCCGACGACGGTGCTGCCGCTTTCGCGAGGAGCGTGGCAGCGACTGGGGGCTGGGAGTCCGACCACCTGGAGAAGACACGCATCTCGGGGGAGGAGGTCCGGATCGAACACCAGGATCTCGATGTTTCAGGCCGCGACGTGGTCATTGTCGACGATATCATAGCCACCGGGGGGACCCTCGTGACTGCGGCCCGCATGCTCCGCATGCAGGGTGCGAGAATGGTCTCGTCTGCCTGTGTCCACGGCGTCCTCGCAGAGGGGGCGTACTCGCGCCTTCTTTCCGGCGGGATATCGGAAGTGGCGTGCAGCGATACGCTCGAGAGGGCATGCAGCCGGTATTCCGCGGGCCAGGCCATAGCCGATAGGGTACGCCGATGCTCATGACAGGGACCTCTCCGCTGGAGGGAGGCGGCCGCCTGGCAAGGGAAGGGTGCTACCCGTGGGATGACGGCAGGGTGCGGGCAAGGACCACGCGTTCCCGCCCTGCCATGCGTGCTCCTGCTGGTACCTACGGAACGGAGATTTTCAGGATAGGGATCGGGAAGACCGGTTGCCCCGCAGAAAAGGAAGGGGAGGAGACCTGGTGACCTTTGCCGCCGAAAAGAGTCCTCGATGCAACAGCCTTTTTCCTGGACATTCCGCTCGAGGGGGAACTCTTCACGACGCCGGCAGTCGTCGGGGAGCTCCTCGATGCGAGGTCGAGGTGCCGCTTCGAGGCGCTCGCCGCTGCAGGCCTCGTGGTCTCGAGCCCTGGCAAATCCTCCCTGCAGGAGGTCCGGAGAGCGGCTGCTGCGACCGGAGACGAGCACGTTCTCTCCCGGGCAGACCAGGAAATCCTGGCGGTCGCCCTCGAGACCGGGGCAGAGGTAGTCTCGGATGATTTTGCCGTACAGAACGTCGCCAGGCACCTCGGGATCCCCCTCGTGCCCCTCCAGCAGAGGAAGGCCAGGAAGAGGATGTGGAAGTTCCGCTGCCCGGGCTGCGGGAGGCTCGCAGAAGGTCCGGGTGAATGCCCGATCTGCGGCTCGGGGCTGAAAAGAACACTTAAGTAGATGGGTGCACACTTTTTTCCCATGTCGTCTCTCGATGAGCTGATCCAGAAGGCCAGGGCGCTCCTCTCCGAGGGCCACAGCCCCGGGCAGATCGCTGACGAGCTCTCCCTCTCCATGGAGACAGTGACCTGGCTTCTGACACAGCAGAAGGGGCTGGAAGTCCCAAAAGACGTCCATATCGACTGGACCTGCGTCAGTGGCCGTGGCCCCCTCCTCGATGGAATCGCCATGATGCTCCTCAAACAATACTATACATCCCTCGAGGAGGAGAGGGAGGAAGGGATTTCTGACCGCTTCCCCACCCTTGTAGTGGGAATCGCAGTTTCCGGCATCCCGCTCGCGACCCTGATCGCCGTCGAGGAGGACATCAAGCTGGCCATCTATCACCCTGCCAAGCACAGCACGCAGGAACCGCCTGTCGGCTCCACCAGCGGCAACTTCGCACCGGTGAATGGCGAGCGGTGCATCATCGTCGATGACGTGATAACCACCGGAAACACGATGCAGGATGTTGTCAAGTACCTGCGGCGGCACGGAGCACGCCCGGTGGCCATATGCGTGATCTTCGACAAGCGCGGTCTCCGTGACATCGATGGCGTTCCCGTCTATTCTCTCTTCAAAATATCCCGTATCGACTGATATCACCCATATTTTTCCGCACTCGTATGGATTGATTTATATAGAAGTTTAATTCCATCTTTTACAGCATTGGAGGAATAGCTATGCTTGGAGGACAACCGATTGTCATACTCAAGGAGAACGTGGAGCGGAACAGGGGCCTCGAAGCCCAACGCTCGAATATCGCAGCGGCAAAGGCAATAGCGAGCGCAGTCAGGACGACGCTCGGCCCCCGCGGCATGGACAAGATGCTCGTGGAATCGAGTGGCGATGTGACCATCACCAACGATGGGGCGACCATCCTCGAGGACATCTCGGTGGTCCATCCCGGGGCGAAGATGGTCATAGAGGTCGCGAAGGCGCAGGACGACGAGGTCGGCGACGGGACGACGACTGCGGTCGTCATGGTCGGAGCGCTGATGGAGAAGGCCGAGGCCTTGATCGAGAAGAAGATCCACCCGACAGTGATCACGGAGGGTTATCGCATGGGCATGAGGAAAGCCCTCGAAGTCCTCGACGATCTCTCGATCTCCATCGATCCCTACGACAGGGAGAAGCTCATCCGCATCGCGGATACGGCCATGACAGGCAAGGCGATCGAGTCGGTAAAGGACAGGTTGAATGGCATCGCGGTGGACGCCGTGATGGCAATCGCTACGAAGGAGGGTAACAGGATCATCGCCGACGAAGACAACGTCCTCATCAAGAAGCAGGCGGGGGAGACAATGGACGATGCAGAGCTCGTCCGGGGGGTCGTCCTTGACAAGAAGCGCGTCAGCGAAGAGATGCCCCGCAAGGTGAAGGACGCACGGGTTGCCCTTGTCTCGAGCCCCCTCGAGATCAAGAAGACGCAGGTCAAGGCAAAGATCCACATCAAGTCCAGCGACATGATAGGTGCGTTTTCCACCCAGGAGCAGGAGACCCTCAGGAAGTACGCAGACAAGGTCATTGCGAGCGGCGCCAACGTCCTCCTCTGCCAGAAAGGGATCGCAGATGCCGTTGCCTATTACCTTGCAAAGGGCGGGGTCTTCGCAGTCGAGGACGTCCCCGAGAAGGACATGAAGTTCGCTGCACACGCCCTCAATGCTCAAGTCGTCACCACGCCCGAGGAGCTCTCACCCGAGGCGCTGGGCAGGGCGGACACGGTCGAGGAACTCGAGGACGGCGAGTTCATCAAGATCTCCGGCTGCCACAACCCAAGGACCGTCACCATCCTCCTCCGCGGTTCGACCCAGTACCTCCTCGACGAGCTCGAGCGGGCTGTCGTGGATGGGACCCGGGTCGTCATGGACGCCATGGAGGACGGAAAGCTCGTCGTAGGCGGTGGTGCAGTCGAGACCGAGATCCTGATGAAGGTCAGGGACTACGCCGTGAATGTCGGCGGTCGGGTCCAGATAGCGATCGAGGCCTTCGCAGATGCATTCGAGGTCATACCGATCACCCTCGCGGAAAACTCCGGGTTCAACACGGTCGACAAACTGGTGGAACTCAAGAACGCACACGCCAAGGGCAGGAAGCACGCCGGCTTGAACGTCTACACCGGCGCCATTGTCGACATGGCGGCAGAGGGGGTTCTCGAGCCCCAGCGTTCCAAGAGGCAGGCAATCCAGAGTGCGACAGAAGCCGCAGTACTCCTCCTGCGGGTCGACGACATGCTGGTCACCCGCGAGGAGAAGAAGGAACCGGGCAGACTTCCCGAATGAAACCAGGTGCGTAAGGGAATATCCCCCTTTCCCCGTTCCATCTCCGTGTGGAACCAACCCCCTCTTTTTCGAGAGTGCTCCCCTCGATGCCTCGCTTGCCCTCCATCCCGTTCCAGTGAACTCCCTCTACCACACCCCCGTGTGATCCACTCGCCTCCTGCACCGGTAACAGAACCCAGGCCCTTTCTGGTCGGTATCCCCGATCCAGTTCGAGAAATACATCACGCACCCGGGATGTTCGCAGTGAGAAAGACCGATGGCATGCCCGGTCTCGTGGACTGCTTCGGTGAGGATACGCCGCCTGTATAATTCCTGGTTTTCGGGCATCCCGTAAAACCCGGGCCTGAGCCGGAATGTCGAAATGAGAGCCCTCCTCGTGCTGGCAATTCCGAACACGAAGTTCAAACCGGGAGAGAAGAGGTCTGCTCCTGTTATGCCGAGGCAGATCATGTTATTGCTGCGGGCGATCCCAGCCACTTCATCGAGGATACCCTCGGCCAGGAACTGGTTTCTCCACCCCCGGAAATGGCGGAAAGGAAGCGGTATGGGTGCAAGAACCAGGGCCTCTGCCGGAAAGACGGTGGGAAGGTCCTGCCGGAGCCAGCTGATGGCAGTGCTGTCGGCCTCGCCGACTCCAACCAGCCCGATCTTCGGGGCCATAGTACAAACGGGAGATACGATGCTCTCCGACATATCCTTTCAGGAGTTCCGCACCTGGTGGAAAGACCCCTCGCCAGCTGCCTAGAGGTCAACAGGTACAAGCACGGCGAGTCATCCCCGCGAGCCTGTGGCGATGATATCGACCTCGTCCTCCCCGATAACGCTGTCCTGCGGAAGACTCTCTCCCCTGTGCAGGATGAGGACAGTATCGGGGATAATGCCTATCGACAGGAGGGCCTCTTCGTACGTCGTCCCCTCCTCTCCCGTGTACTCGACGAGTTCCTGGTCGGGAACGAGACGGAACCAGCATTTCAATCCCATTCGATAGGATTATACGGGACGCAGGGTAAAATATCTACCCCCGTGCCGAGGTAGTCTAGTCCGGGAAGGCGGTAGCCTCGAAAGCTACTGGCGCTCTGCGCCTCGGGAGTTCAAATCTCCCCCTCGGCGCATTGTCTCTCGCTGAAATTTTTCAACACCGCATTTGAATCCGGGATCCGGGCTGTCTCTCCAATCTTTGTCGGTCTTGGCATCCGAGGTCATGGCCACCGGAACGACCCTGGAATGGCACTCGGAAACCTCTTATAAGGGTGGGAAGTACCTCTAAGCATGAAGAAATCGCTCTCTATCCTGATTGGCATCACAGTGGTCCTGTGCGTCTGCATGGCAGGGTGCACACAGCCATCACCTGGAGGACAGGCCACGCCCACCCCGTCCACTTCGCCCACGACTGTCGCAACAACTCCGCCAGTACCTGCGACAGTAACACCCATACCGACTTCAACGACGCAGGCGCCCTCGACACCAACCGGTTTTCTCGAGGGCCCCCTGCCGACACAGTACTCCGTCGACGTGCAGGTTGACCGGAACACCGTGGCAATAAAACCGACCATCACCGTCACGTTCCGCGGTGGAAAGGGGATCAACTTTGTCCGTTCCGTAGATGTCGTCGTATCCCGGTCCGACGGCCAGGTGGTCACCGGATCGCTCGAGAGGCCGCAGGTCAACTCCCAGCTCGAGCTCGAGGGTACCCGCGGGACCGACAGGGTAGAAATCTTCATCAACCTCATCACGGGCGACCGCTACAGGGTCTACGACCAGGCCCTCCCCTTCAGGAGTTTCAATTAGAAGAACCCAAATCACTCTTTTTCAAGCGTGGCGGCACCTGGAAATACCTTCCTGGATAGTAAGGGGATCCGGTCCCCGGTTTTGTCTCCCCTGGAAGGAAGTCCCTTCGCCCCTGGACAGAACAGCAGGGGAACCCAATGAGGGACCACGGAAAATGACAGCGATGAGCTTATTGGATGTTCTCCCGGATCACTTGTAATCGCGCCGGGTATACTGGTACTTCTCCGACGAACCACCCCGGGCAACGATCGCGACCCATTCGTAGAGCGATTTCAGCGTCCCGAACTTCTCGTACCTGCGCATGGAAAACCCGACTCGCATGCGATTTTCGAACACGACCCTTCCATACCTCGCCATCCGGCGTGCGATCTCGAGGTCGTCCCCCGCATCGACACACCGGTACATCCCCGCACGGATGAATGCGTCCTTCCGGAATGCCGTGTTGCATCCCAGGGTATAGTAGAACGTTCGCGTGTAATACCCGGCCCGTGCGAAGGTGTTTGCGAGGGTAAGCGAGACGCGGTTCTTGAACGTCCCCTCGATGGGGTCCACGGGGCCATAGAGCTGGACTGCATCGGGGTACCTGTTGAAACCTGCCAGGATGACCTCGAGCCAGTCGGGAGGGACGATGCAGTCGGCATCGGTGGTCGCGACGATGGGGCCGGTCGCCCTCGCCACCCCGTCGTTCCTGGCCCCGCCGACCCGCTCGCTCTCCTGGACGAAGACGAGGTCGCAGAGTGGCTCGGCTTCTGCAACGGTCGCGTCGCTGGACCCCCCGTCGACGACGATCAGCTCGTAGTCCGACCTTGGAATGGTCTGGCGAGAGAGGGACACGAGGCAGCGCCCGATGCTGCCCTCTTCGTTGTATGCAGGGACGATGACCGATACCTTCATTCGAGGAGCTCCTCGTAGAGCCTGACATGCTGTGCTGCGACATCCCGGATGTCGAACTTCGCGGAGAACTCCCGGGCACCGCCGGCACAGCGCTCCAGGGCTTTTTCGTCCTCGATGAGGGCGGTGACCTCCCTTTTATCGGAGAAATAGAGGATACTGTCACCGTATATCTCCCGGAATTCGGGGATATCGCGTGCGATGACAGGGAGGCCGCACGAAAGAGCCTCGAGGATCACAAGCCCGAAGGTCTCTGCATAGGACGGCATGAAGAAGATGTCGGCAGCGCTGTACGGCCTGACGATGTCGTCGATGTAGCCGGGGAACAGGACGTTTTCTCCGCATCGCAATTTGAGCATCTTGATCTTGTGGTAATCCTTTGAGAGCGCCCCGTAGGGAAAGCCGCCTATCCAGACGAAGGTCTTGTCCAGGCAGAGGCGGGAGAGGGCCAGAAAGTCGTACAGACCTTTCCTCGGTGTCTGCTGTGCGACTGTGAGGACGACTTTCCTCTCTTCGGGGATGCCGTAATCCTCCCGAAATGCAGCACCATTTTCCTCGTCCTTATGGAAGAACTCGCGGTCCACCCCGTTCGGTATCAGCGTGACAGGCATATCCGGGACCATGGCCGTCACTTCCTCGTGGCAGGGCCGCGAGATGGTGATGATATGGTCGAACCTCCGGTAGATGTGGGGGTACCTCTTGTTCACGGCACGGGCGAGGGCGATGTTCTCCATGTTGATCCTCGGTGTCGAATGCGCCGTGAGGATCTTTTTCCCCCGGGACAGGCGCCTGTTGAGGCCGGCGAACGGCCCGAAGGTGTGATAATGCACGATATCCGCGGAATTCCCATACTTCTTCCATGTGACTTCGAGCCCCGGCAGACCCCGGAGAGTGTTGTAGAGCGTCTTTGCAACGGTGGAGCACCCGATGTACCTGAAAAAGAGCATGTCCTCCACGTAAAAATTGACCTTCATCTCCAGTTCTCCGCGCACTCCATTGCGTTCCGGATACACCCGTCCATGTTGAGGTACTCGAACTGCGAGAACCTCCCGACGAGGGTGATGCCGAGTTCCTGGAAGTAGGTCCTGGCGATGCGGATATTCTCCAGGTATTCCAGGTCGTACACGACATACGCGTATCTCTGCCTGTCGACGGCACGGTAGACCACGCTGTCCGCAGAGAGAAAGCCCATCCTCTCGAGGGACTCAACGACAAGGTCGGCAAGGTCGCCATCGGCCATCCGCGAGACGGGGTCACCGTCATTGAAGGTGACCTCGGCGAGTATGGAAGAGAACCCCTCCGGGGCGACGTGGCTGCTGTAATTGGATGGGAACGATATGCGGTTTGCAGGGGAGAGGTCCCTGTCGGGAATGTACACCCAGGAAAGAGGGGGGACCGTTCCCCGTAAACCGACCTGGACGCAGGCAACCGAGTTGTACCGCAGGTTTTTCACGGCAGCGGCGACCTCCGGCGGGACACCGCCGAGGCATCCTGCCAGTTCCTGGAGAGGTATCGTGCTGACGACCCGGTCACCGGAAACGGTCCTCCTGCCGTCTCCCGCTTCCCATGCACCGTTTCTGTACCTGAGGGTCCGAACCGGAAAATCGGTGATGATCTTGCCTTCCAGGCCCCTCTCCAGGGCATGGACGAGCGCTTCGATCCCTCCCTCGGCAGGATACGAGAAGATGGACTGGTGGGTGTACCCCTCGGTCTCGATGCCTATCGCGGACCTGATCACGTCTTCCACGGGCGGCATCGGTATCCTTCCTTCGACCCAGTGGGCTGACATCCGTTCTGTCGGGAAGTTCCATATCTTCTCGTTGTAGGGTACCATGTACAGTTCCGCAATCCCCCTGCCGAACGTTGCATATATCCACTCCCGGAAATTTTCCGGGGTACCTGCCTCGCCCTTCTCCTTCCGGATGTATGCCTTGATGTACTCGTTGAGACAGAAGAAACAGTCCTCCCTCGGGAGTTGCGCAAGCCCGTTCTCGAACGGGTACTTGACGAGGATCCCCTTGTGGAGTATCTTCGTGTTCCTCGTCCGCGTCTCCCGGTTCTCTCCGAGGGCACGCTGCATGAAGCCGAGGACTTCTTCATCCCGTGAGAAGATGATGTGGGAGCCACCGGTATCGAATGTGAACCCATTCTCGGACCTCGACCGGCAGAGACCACCTGTCCGGGCTCCCCCCTCCAGTACGAGGATATCGTGGCCGCGCTCGTGCAGGAGGCTGGCGAGGGCGATTCCCGTGAGCCCTCCTCCGAGGATGAGTGTACGCACAGCGTATACTATGCAACCGCTGCCGTTATATGGTTGACCATGCAGAGGTCTCACCAGGCATTTTGATACCTCCATGGATGACATTTGGAAGAGGAGACGTCCTGTGTGGGAGCTACTTTCGCCGGTCATTTCCAGGGCCAAGGGCCGTGATGGAGGCTGATTGGAATGGGAAGGCAAGAACAGGCAATGGAGATTGACAATCCCCCCCGTTTCGTTGTCCAGGAGCATTATGCCCGCTCCCACCACTTTGATTTCCGGCTCGAACGGGACGGTGTCCTGAAGTCATGGGCAGTCCCCAGGGGCATGCCAGCTGCACCAGGTGAAAAGAGGCTGGCAGTGGAGACAGAGGACCACCCTCTGGAATACGCCACTTTCGAAGGAGAGATCCCGGAGGGGGAACCGGGCGCGGGAACCGTCTCGCTCTGGGACTCCGGCAGTCTCCGTGTGCTTTTGTGGGGGGAGGAAAGGATCGAGGTAGTACTCGAGGGTGCAAGGTTGCAGGGGAAATATGTCCTTTTCCGCTTCAGGAAGGCTGGAGAGAGAGACTGGCTTCTCTTGCGGGCAAAGGACTGAAGGGGTCGCGAGTGCACATCACCAGGAAAAAAGGGGACTGTCCTCACTTGGAGCTCTTGACAGTCTTGGACCCCCGGAGGATCGCGATCGTGCCCGTGCGGACGAGTTCCTTGACGCCGTACTGGCGGAGGAGCTTTTCCAGTGCATCTATCTTCGTCGTGTCGCCGGCCACCGAGAGGAC
>JAKPSJ010000087.1 GCA_029555345.1 Methanobacteriota archaeon
CGGACCCAGTTCATCGACATCACGGGGACCGTTGCGGCAGAACTGGAAAAAGCCCGGGTACAGAGCGGCACCTGCACGGTGTACGTGCCGCACACGACGGCGGGCGTGACCATCAACGAGAACGCCGACCCGGACGTCGCACGGGACATCCTCTCGGGACTCGCCCGCCTCGTGCCTGCGACCGGCGATTACCGGCACGCCGAGGGGAACTCCGATGCCCACATCAAGGCATCGCTCGTCGGCTCCTCGGTCACCGTCCCGGTCATCGGCGGCCGCCTCGCGCTCGGCACATGGCAGGCCATCTACTTCTGCGAGTTCGACGGCCCCCGCAACCGCCACGTCCTGGTCGGGATATCGGGCGGGTAGCGGAGCCGGAACCTGCCGGTGTGCGTCCCGCAGCACTCCCGGTCCGCCGGAGCAGGACAGCTCCCCCGGACACTCCTGATCCCTCTCTCTCCTGCGACAACCACCGTGCTGTGCTCCGGGACAATGGGCTTCTCACCCCGGCAATCCCCGTGCCCGGCTCCGGAACTGTGGATCCCTCTCTCCTGCGATAATCACCGTGCCATGCTCCGGGCCAATGGACCCTCTCTCCTGCGACAACCACCGTGCTGTGCTCCGGGACAATGGGCTTCTCACCCCGGCAATCCCCGTGCGGTGCTCCGGGACTGTGGATCGCCCGTTCCTGCGATAATCACCGTGCCATGCTCCGGGCCAATGGACCCTCTCTCCCGCGACAACCACCGTGCTGTGCTCCGGGCCAATGGACCCTCTCTCCCGCGATAACCTCCGTGCGGTGCTCCGGGACTGTGGATCGCCCGTTCCTGCGATAACACTCGTGCCGTGCTTCGGGACAATGGACCCTCTCTCCCGCGACAACTCCTCTAAGTCGTGCTCCGGGACGATGGACTCTCTCTCCTGCGATAACACTCGTGGCGTGCTTCGGGACAATGGACCCTCTCTCCTGCGACAACTCCTCTGAGTCGTGCTCCGGGGACAATGGACTCTCTCCTGCGACAATCTCAGTGCCCGGCTCCGGGACGATGGACCCTCCCTCCTGCGACAACCTCCGTGCCGTGCTCCGGGACAATGGACCCTCTCTTCTGCGGCACAAATGTTTCAAAAATCTCATATTTCCCGCTGTCAACCTCTTTTCCCGATGAACCGGTTTCTCTTCCCCTGTGCACTCGTCCTTGCACTCGTCCTGGCAGGGGCAGGCTGCCTCCATGCGCCGTATGCACCGAACGATACGGCCACTGCCCGCCACCACGTCATGCAGCAGCTCCTGCAGGGAGTTGCCGGCAGTATCCAGCGGGATCTCGACGGGCTCGACGCGACCGTCTCCCTTGCCGCCCACAATCTCGGGGTAACCGGCCTGTCCGGCCCGGAGGCCGACGGGATACTCCGCAGCGTCGTCTCCTCGCACCCGTGCATCCACACCGCGATCACCTACGACGCGAACGGGACGGTCCGTGCCGTCGAACCCGCGGACGTGAAGGTGATCATCGGGCAGAACCTTCTTGACCAGGAGAATGTCCGCAGGGCCACCTTGACGCAAAAGCCCCTGATGAGCGAATACTTCACGCTCGCCGAGGGGGGAGAGGCGGTCTCGATCGCCCGACCGGTCTTTTCTCCCGGCGGAGAGTACCTTGGCGCCCTCAGCATGACGTTTTCACCCTCCTGCCTGGTCGCACCCTATGCCGGCGAGGCCATGGGGTATGCACCCGTAATCGTTAACGTTGCCCAGCAGGACGGCCGCATCCTGTACCACCCGGACCGTGCCCTTATCGGGAAACCGACGTTCAACGAACCGGCCTTTGCCTCGTTCCCGGGAGTCCTCGCGCTCGCCCGCCGGTATGCTGACGAACGCTCCGGGTACGCGACGTTCTCCTTCTACCGGACGGGCACGGACGTGGTCGTTGAGAAAGAGGCGTTCTGGGACACCGTCGGGCTCCACGGGACGGAGTGGAGGGTCATGGTCATCGGGGAGCGGTGACCGGGAAACCCGGCCCGTCCCCCGGCAGGGAATACCGCCGGGAGAGGCCACGGATCCAATGCATGGATCAGATGATGTCGAGGGCCACGAGTTCCTCGATCTCCTCCTCTTCCCTGTCGTCGCCCCCCTCTCCCTCTTGTCCGGAAGGACTGCGGGGGCTGCAGAGGTGGCTAAGGAACGTCCGCAGCCAGGTGATAATGCCCATCGTGTGATCGTCAGGGGACGGAGGGTGATAAAAATTACCTGGGGCGGAGAGGGATCACGGGGGTGTTTCCCATCGGAACAGCCCGTCAAAAAGCCGGCCGGTTCTTCCCGTTGCGGGTCGGAAACAGGGTCAGGGCAGCGATCGACGTTCCGTTTGCCGGAGGGATTCTCTTCAGGCTCTGCGAAGGAGGAGGATTTACCCTGTCTCCCCGGAGCCATTGCCGGTATCGCGGGACGAGGAGATGCCGTCCCGGTCAGGAAGCATGTACCCGGAGATGACGACATCGCACGGGTGGTCCCCGAGGTAATCCCCGGCCTCTTTTGCGCAACAGGCGGTTGCGACCTCAACATCGGGCCAGGTGCCGGCAGTTTTCTGGAAAAG
>JAKPSJ010000098.1 GCA_029555345.1 Methanobacteriota archaeon
CGCAGGGCAACCAAATATCCCGAAATGGAGCAAGACCAGGAAATGCCAGACGATAACGAATTCACAGTCATGATCGTGAAGGACTGGGACATCCCGGCACTGACCAGGCTTTACCGTGCCGGGGGCTGGTGGAACGAGGACCGGGACCTCCCGGGGCTTTCCCGCCTCGTGGCATCGAGTTTCGCTTTTGCCATCGCCGTCCACCGGGAGAGCGGGGTGACGGCAGGGATGGGGAGAGCCATCTCGGACGGAGTCTCGGATGCCTACATCCAGGACCTTATCGTCCTGCCGGAGTTCAGGGATAGGGGGGTCGGCCGGATGCTGCTCGGGAGGCTGGTCGATGTCTGCCTCTCCCGCGGGATCACGTGGATCGCCCTCGTTGCCGAGCCGGGGACCACGGGCTTTTACGGCGGCAGCGGGTTCGTGCCGATGGAAGGGCACGTGCCGATGCTTTACAGGGGGAGGGGGACGGTATGCTGAAGATCTCGCAGTTCCGGCCCGTGACCATGGCCGACCGGGAAGTCTTCTCCCGCCACTACGCGCAGGACCCGCCCGAGCACAGCGACAACCTCTTCTCCAACATCCTCTGCTGGAACCATTTCGCCCACTACACGTATGCCGAGCACAAAAACTGTCTCGTCATCAGCAGCACGGTCCAGGGGGTAACCACGTTCCGCCCGCCGATCGGGCCCAGGGACAGGGAAGCCCTCCTCGACGTGATCGAGCTTGCGGTCCGCGAAGGGGGTGAAAGGCCGCTCGTCCTGGTGGACGGGCCGACCGCTTCCTGGATCAGCACGCTCTACCCGGACCTCCCGCTCTGCCCCGACAGGGACTACTGGGAGTACGTGTACCTGACCCACGACCTTGCACACCTCGGCGGCAGGAAGTACCTCTCGGTCCGCAGGCAACTGCACAGGTTCATCGACAGGTGCCACCATACCGTGGAGGAGATTTCGCCCGATAACCTCGACGATGTGAGGACGTTCCTGCACGAGTGGTGCGAATGGAAGCAGTGCAACGACCACCCCTTCCTCCATTACGAGAGAGACGCCGTCCTCTTTGCCATGGAGAACTTCTCCAGGCTCGGGCTCTCCGGCCTTGCCATCAGGGTGGGTGAGAGGATCGGGGCGATCGCCATCTTCGAGGAGCTCAACCCGGAAACCGCGGTCGTCCACTTCGAGAAGGGCCTGCCTGACTGCGAGGGGATCTACAAGGCCATCAATGCCGAGACGGCGCGTCACCTCGAGGGCAGGTACACCTACATCAACCGCGAGAGTGACATGGGAGTCCCGGGACTCCGCGAGGCCAAGACGCGGTATCACCCCCACCACATGGTCGAGGTGTCTTCGGCCGCGAGAGATGACCTCGAGCGCCTCGTGTGAGGGGGTGTCTTCACCAGCCATGGAGATGGCTGCGCGGGATATGCTGGGCGCAACAGGGGAAATTTCCTTAATAAAAATAATTCTAAAAATATAGGATAGAAACTATGTCCATTTTGCAGCCTGTTTGGAACGTGGATCCTCTCGGTGCGCGTTGCAAATCCATGTCAATATGTGCCGTTTTCAAATAGAGCCATTTATTGGCGCATTTTCTCGAAAATGGCAATAATTTTCCTTCGATATGCGAAAAGGAGCCCGGATAACTGGGGGAATCGAGGGAAAAGTTTAAATTTTGAACGTAAGACCTCTTAGTAAGTAGTTCCAGTAAGGGAACTATGGTGGGAGAAAGAAACATGCTTGAAATGAAGTGTGAAATGGCCGTCCGGAACATGAAGGACGACGAAGTGATAAAAAAGTTCCAGGACGACAAGGCGTGGGGTTTGTGTACTATGGTGGACCTGAAGCACTGCAACCCGGAGACCATACGGGACCCGGAGAAGATCCACGAGTTCATCATCAAGCTCTGTGATCTCATCGAGATGAAGAGGTTTGGTGACCCCACCATAGTCCACTTTGGCCCCAACGCCAGGGTCGCGGGCTACTCCATGACCCAGCTGATCGAGACGAGCCTCGTGTCCGGCCACTTTGCCAACGAGTCGAACTCGGCATACCTCGATATCTTCAGCTGCAAGGAGTATGCCCCCGAGAAGACCGCGAAGTTCTGCAAGGAGTTCTTCGGTGCGAAATCGATGAACTACAACGTGGTCTTCCGTTACTAAAAAGGAGACAGGCGCTTCCAACCACCCTTTCCCCCTCCGTGGGAAGAGGGGCGACCTTTTTTAGGACAGTCTCCCGATCGTCACCGCTCCGGTCGTGCAGGCTCTATTTGTCCCTTTCAGATCAGGCCGATGATCCCGTCGGAAACGATCTTGACTGCGATCGCCGCAACGAACATCCCGAGGACGCGGGCCATGACCTCGGTCACGCTGTCGCCGAGGAACCTCTGTATCTCTCCCGAGAAACGGAGGATGAGCCATGTAGACCCGAGCGAGAGGGCGATCGCAGCGGCAGGGATAAGGACCCCCATCTGGTTGACGAGGAGGATCACTGTCGTGATTGCGCCTGGACCGCAGAGCAGCGGCGTCCCGATGATGACCCCTGCAGCGGTTGGCGCGTGTTCCCTGGGCCTGCCGATGTCGATACCCAGTGCCATCTGCATCCCGAGGATGAAGAGGAGGATTCCCCCTGCGATCTGGAAGCTCGGCAGTGTGATGCCGAGGAGATCGAAGATGAAGAAGTTGAAGAAGAGGAAGATATAGAGGAGGACACCTGCAACGGCCACTGCTATCGTGGCCTGTTTGCTTATCTCGGCAGGGGACTGGCCCCGGGTCATGGACGCGAATATCGGGACGCTCAAAATGGGGTCGAGTATCACGAAAAGTGCAGAGAACGCATAGAGAAGGGAACCGAGAAAATCTGCCATGTCTCTGAAAGGGTTTATCCCTCCGCGTATTAAAACCGCGGAACCCGCGGGGACGCTCATCTGGAAAGTCCCTGATTGATAGGGGGGGTTGATGCCGGATTCTGGGGGATCCGGCAAAACAAAGACCAGGAGACTCATCCAGAGAGCATGTACTCATCATACGTCAATCCTTAAAAACATTCAGATTTGAGTTATCCGGAGAGGCGGCGCTCGCTCTCCCGCTCGTCTCTCCGTGCCTGGTCTGGCAAGGTGACCTCGCTTCCAGGAAAAATACTATTAACATCTCGGAGGGGGACTCTCACTCTCGTAGCTGTCGTAAAGACGGATGTGGAAAAACCATGAAAAAGAGCAGTAAATCGGAGCAGAAAGTGAAGCGGTACAAGTGCCGGTTCTGCGGGTACATCTATTCACCCCTCCGCGGCGAGCCCCATAACGGCATTCCCGCCGGGACACCCTTCGAAGACCTCCCCGAGACGTACGTCTGTCCCATCTGCGGCATGGAAGGGAAAGGGAAGATCGGGAAATGGGGCTTTGAAGAGTGGGCCCCGACGAAGTACATCTGCTCGGTCTGCGGGTACGTGTACGACCAGGACAGGGGAGAGCCCCACAGGGGCATCAAGCCGGGGACACCCTTCGAGGACCTCCCCGACGACTATACCTGCCCGGTCTGCAACCTGGACCCGACGATCTCGGTCCAGTTCGGGAAGGTGTACAAGCAGGGTTTCGAGCCACTCTACATTCCTTAAACCCTTTTTTCCGGGCGGTTACTCCCCTTCTCGCTCTTCATGGGCCTTTGCAAGCTCGACGAGAAGGGAAAAGACCGCGGCTTCCAGCGGGTCCCTGATGACCGGCAGCCTGTCGGTGGCATGGATACGGATCATGGCAGAGAGGCGTTCCGCGTACGGCCTGTCCGCAGCGGGGAGGGCTCGTGCTGCCCGGAGCCAGCGGTCGGCGGTCTCGTGGATGTCTTCCCTCCCCTTCCGGTTCTTGCCTGGTGCGAGGGGTCCGGCCATGCCTGCATCGTCCTGCATGGGTGAGGCGTGGCAGCCGCGACGCGATGAAGCTTGGGCCCGGGGGGGTGTGAAAGTGCCAGGGGGATGGCAGCACGGGCCGCCCCGCAGGGAACAAGGCAACGCTTAACTCCGACCCTGCGAAAAACTCTGGTGATCATGAAGAACCCGTTCCACGTGATGCTCATCCCCACGCTGGGGTGTCCCGCCCGGTGCAGTTACTGCTGGAGCTCGGAGCCGTCCTCTCCCCGGATGAGCATCGCGACGGTGAATGACGTGGCCGAGTGGGTCTCCTCCCTTGGAAAGGAGCGGGTGACGTTCACGTTCCATGGAGGAGAGCCCCTCCTCGCGGGTGCGGGTTTCTTTCGCGAAGCACTCCCGCTCCTCGCGAACGGTCTTTCCCACGCGAGCCCCGAGTTTGCCATGCAGTCCAACCTCTGGCTCCTCACCCCCGAGATCGCGGATATCCTCGCAAGCTACCACGTCCCAATCGGGACGAGCATCGACGGCCCTGCCAGTATCAACGACGTCCAGCGTGGCGAAGGGTACTTCGAGAGGACGATGCGGGGGTACCGTATCGCGCGCGAGCACGGGCTCCGGGTGAGTTTCATCTGCACGTTCACGTCGCGGTCCTTCCGAAAAAAAGAGGAGATCATCCGGTTTTTCAGGGAGAACGGGTTCACGCTCAAGATCCACCCCGCGCTGCCGTCGCTTCGCAACGACAACCCCGGGCAGTGGGCCCTCGATCCCGAGGACTATGGGGAGCTCCTCGTCTACCTCCTCGATGTATCACTCGAGAACATGGGGTCGTTTGAGATCATGAACATCAACGACCTCTGCAAGTGCGTCTTCTTCCGTCACGGAACTGTCTGCACGTTCGTGGACTGCATGGGGAGCACGTTCGCTGTCGGGCCTGACGGTTCGATCTACCCCTGCTACAGGTTCGTCGGCATGCCCGGTTACGCGATGGGAAACGTTGCCGACT
>JAKPSJ010000105.1 GCA_029555345.1 Methanobacteriota archaeon
ATAAAAGGCATCCCCCGCCCCGGAGGAAAGAGGGGGAAAGGCGGGTTTTAGTGTTTCATCCGGATGTACAGGGATATGGCACCGATGACGGCGGCGTTGGCAACGCCGTAGACGAGGAGGTCACCCGTGCCGTTCGGCCATATCAGCGACTCGCCCAGGAAGAGCACCCCGAGCGCGATCACGATGAGGCCGAGGAGTTTCTCTTTGAGGTCTTCGAGGTCACAGATCTTGAGCCAGCCGGGGAGGGGAGCCTTGGCGATGAAGAGCTCGTAGAGCCCGAGGGCGATGATGTAGAAGACCGTAGCGACAAGGAAGAGGTCCACGAGCTCGACGGCAACCGCCATTGCTGCCTTCATGGCCTCGATGTGGAGGGTGAAATGGCTGAATGCGTAAAAAAGGCTGGAGAGGGTGATAATAAAGCCGTAGACAAAAAGGGAAACCGCAAGAAGGGACGAGCCAAGCACTGCGAGAAGAAAGATAAACCTGCTCATGCGCCCGACAGAGTATGCCCCTTTTCCGGGAGCCTGCCCGCACAGGTCACTACTCTCCCGGCGGGGCGAAGATCCCCCCTCTGCCTCGTGTACCATTGCGATCCGTTCCTCCTCTCTTCATAGGGATCGGACCTTTTCCTACATAAAACGGCACGGTATCAGCCGGGAAAAGATGGGGCGGGCCAGTCTTCCCGGGACACACCGGGTCCTCGATGGCCCCGGCAAAAAGGTTGTCTCCTGCCGGAGAACCCGGTTTTTCCGGCTCACCGGAAAACGGAATATCCCCGCTCCCGGAAGAACCGGGCGACGGCATTCTCCCACGCGTCGTCGGGGAGGTGATCTATCCCGTCCCGGAACTCTTCCCAGGCCCGTTCAAGGGACGGTTCCGCGAGGTGGAGGTACCGCCTCTCCATGACGCGGGCGATTCTCCTGCCGGAAGAATCAAGCACGAGAACCCTCCAGCACCCGTAATCCCTGCATGTCGCAGGTCTCGTCGCGTGGACCGTGCAAACGGCCCTGAAGCCCGCCGGATCGAGCCGGAGAAAGGGGCAGGGGTCCTGCCAATGGGCAGGTATCTTTCCGGTGGAAAAGAGCTCGCGCCAGGGAACGGAGACCTCGACCTCCGTTTCTTCACCCGTGTACAGGTTCTCGAAGAGGAACCGGAAGGCGCCCCGCTCTTCCCGGATGGCAAAGACCTGTCCCATGACGCTGCAGCATTCCCCGCACTGCTGGCAGAAGAACGACATCGGAGGTACCTCGACGTTCTTTTGATAAGGACGTTTGGATCGGGGGCCCGGCAATATTTTTTCCCTCCGCCGGGCGAGTTGTATGCCATGAAAAAACTGGAAAGACCACGGAAAGGCCGGCTTCTCGGCGGGGTATGCGCGGGTATCGGGACCTATTTCGATCTCGACCCCGTCCTCGTCCGGATCCTCTGGGTCGCACTCACGGTCGCATCCGTGGGCATCGGGGTCATCGTGTACATCGCGGCATGGATCCTGATGCCCGAAGAGGAGGAAGAAAAGACCCCTGCGGTCTCTGCCACACCGTAAAAGAGCCGGAGAGACCGGGGATGGGGCCGCGGCAGGCCGCTTCCCCGACGGTGGGGGGAGACCGGGACGGTGCAGGGGTCCCGGGAGGTTGCGGGTCTCCGGGGAGCGGGGGGATACAAGCCCCCGTATCCCGGCAATTCTTCCCCGGTCGCTGCCTTTCCAAAAAAAAAGGGGGAGGTCCACCCTCTCTCCCGCGGACTGTTCCCGGACTATTCGTGCGGCCTGTCGATATCCTCGGAATAGGG
>JAKPSJ010000108.1 GCA_029555345.1 Methanobacteriota archaeon
CTCTCCGACCTGCTCTTTATCGCAGTCTCCAACGACGAGCACCTGCGGGAACTCGTCGAGAAGGTGGAGGAGGAGCTCCAGTCCGGGAACTCGTCGATCAATGACATTGCACGGAAGTTCGGGGTCAATCCCGTCTTTATCAAGGGGCTGGCCAAGCGCATTCCCCACCTCGATGTGAGGGGCCAGGGGCTGGTTCTCCTTGACCGTGACAGACACTGACCCGCTCTCGACGCTCCTGCGCAGCAAGCGGGAGATCACGAGGCTCCAGATCCTTGTGGAGATCGCCGAGCACCAGCCCGCCATCCGCCAGCAGGAGGTCGCCCAGAAACTGGGAGTCACACCGCAGGCGGTCTCGGAGTACATAAGGGAACTCGTGGAGGAGGAGATGGTCGCAGCCCATGGCAGGGGGCACTACAGCGTGACCAGGAGCGGAATAGAGTGGATCCAGTCGCAGGCAGAGGTCCTCGATGCGTATGCACGCCACATAAGGAGAGACGTCATCCAGCAGGTCTCGACCTGGACGGCGATTGCAGCGACCGACCTCCGGGAGGGAGAGCGGGTCGGCGTCTACATGCAGAACGGCTTTTTGTATGCGTCCCGCGAGCCGAGAAGTGCCATGGGGAGAGCGGTCAGTGATGCACGGGCGGGAGAGGATGTCGGCGTCGCCCGGCTCTCGGGCTTGATCGACCACACAGAAGGTGTCGTAAACGTCTGCAAGGTCCCCCGAATCGAGCGGGGGGGTTCCCGCCGGGTGCAGAAAGATCTCCTCCGCGAGCTGGTGAAGGACGCAGGGATCGTTGCAGCAGTCGGGCTCGAGGCGTACGTCGCCCTCGAGCAGATCGGGAGGAGGCCGGACATGTTCTTCGGTGCCCGGGAGGGAGTGATCGAGGCTGCGTTTCACGGGATAGACTGCGCCATCATCATCGTCGACGAAGAGTTCACCGATTTTCTCAAGCGGCTCGAGGGTGTCGGGCTCACCTATACACTCCACGACCTCGCCTCTCCATGAACATCCTCGTCGTGCCGCAGAAGGGTGACTACAAGGTCCTCTTCCTGGACAACCTCAAGGTCGTTGCTGTCGGGATAGCCGAGGTCGAAAGGACTTCGAGGGGGTTTCGGCCAGGGAGGTACAGGTTGCGGTGGGGTGGCAGGCAGCAGTTTCGCCATACCCCGTCGAAAGAACTTGTCGTTTCCCTCCGGAAAGGCTCCGTTTACCTGACGGGAAAGGACGAGGCTTTCGAGGGGTTCCTCCAGGACTTCCAGGTCCCGTATACCGTCACGGAAGTGTGCCGGATCTGCCTGATGGAAGACCGGGTCACGCCGCTTTCCCGGAAGAACAGTGTCCGGTACACGACCGGTGAGCAGATCTGCTACGAATGCGGCAAGAGGGAGCTCCGCAGGGAACTCGCGACAATGGGCGGTGTCGGCCGCGGGGCACTCGGGCACCTCGAGGAGCTCCTCGCCTCGTTCCGCGACGTGGGAAAAGTCCTTGCTTCCGTCAAGCCGGAGAAGGCCCGCATCTCGCAGGCCCTCTTCGACCGCCTGGAGGCGCACCCGGTCCAAAAGACCCAGGCCCTCGTCGAACTCCCCCTCCCCCGCGAGGTTGTCGATGCGTCGGGGGTCGAGACCCTCATGCCGGTCCAGCAGATGGCAGTGGACGCAGGGCTTCTCCATGGCAAGCACCTCCTGATAGTCTCAGCGACCGCGAGCGGAAAGACATTCATCGGGGAGATGGCAGGCCTGAAGAACTTCCACGAGGGGAGGGGGCACTGCCTCTTCCTCGTCCCGCTCGTTGCCCTCGCCGTCCAGAAGTACCAACGGTTCGAGGAGCGGTACGGAGAGATCGCCGGCGTAGGCCTCCTCGTCGGGCAGTCCCGGATCAACATCCCGGAGAACCGGCAGACGGGTGACAGGAACATCAGGGCGCCGCTCGTGGTCGGGACGTACGAGGGCGTGGATCACTCCATCCGGACCGGCGGAACCCTTCCGCCCATCGGGACGGTCGTGATCGACGAAGTCCAGATGCTCACCGACCCGGACCGTGGCCACCGGCTCGACGGGCTCATTGCCCGGCTCAAGTACTTGTACCCCGGCGCCCAGTTTTTATACCTCTCTGCAACGATCGGGGTTCCGAAAGTTCTGGCAGGGAAACTGGGGGCAGCCCTCGTACGGTATGACGACCGTCCCGTCCCGCTCGAGCGCTACCTCCTGTTCGTTG
>JAKPSJ010000120.1 GCA_029555345.1 Methanobacteriota archaeon
AGAGGGATACGGACACGATTTCCAGGGTGAGCGGAGGGAGGGACCATGGATGAACTGCTCATGTTCCTCCTCGGCATGGCCCTCGGGAGCCTGGGGGTCCTGTTGGGGGTCCTCCGGGCCATCATCGGGATGGACCGGACAGGGCATGACTTCGGGAGGCGGTGATTTGATCTCCGCCTCCCCATTCTCCGTCCCTGCCTCCTCCGCCCGGGAGACGGATCCTCATGGACTCCGAACTGGTTCAAATCCTCGAGATGGTCGTCGCCCTCGTGGCAGCCATCGTCGCGTACTGGCAGAACAGGCAGAAGAACAGGGCGGAAGGGGAGACCAGGCAGGTCGTCGCCTTCTTCGACCCAAAGGACGAGACCGTCACCGCCCCGCCCGACGTGGTCCCGGCCCGCTCGTGGAAGATGGGCGACGAGACCAGGCGGTGGGTGCTTGCCGGGCACGACGCCCTCAACCAGGCCAGCCTGCTCCGGCAGGTGGAAGAGGCCGAGGAGAAGCGGCTCACGCACTATTACCTCGCCTTCCAGGACCGGGGCGGCGGGTTCTACGAGATCGAGTACGGGCTCGTGAAGGGGTCGGGGGTTGGTAAATCGGAGAAGTAAAGTCCTGACCTTTCCCCTTCCTTTATAAGCTCTTACCTCGTTCTCCTCTATTGCTTCGCCATGAGGCATGATAGAGGGAGATCCGGTGGTGCCCTCCCGCAGGGCATCACCATTTGCAGGTTATCGTTCCCGCGAAGCAGCAGGGCGTTGCCTGGATCACGGGTGCAACTGGTGTCGTTTTTCCGCCCGGCACCGTGAAGGGTTCCGCGTGCGGACCAGGAATGCCCCCATTTCGATCGCGAGTACTATATCCCGTTATTCCCACTCGAATGAGGTTCCAAAGAAGACATGCACCCGACCTGCAGGGATTCGGTCATTCCCGGGCTGTATGCCGGGCCGGGATGGCTGATCTTTCCTGGATACTTGGCATGAAAATCGCATTCGCGGTTTTCATCAGGAGGGTCCGTGAACGCAGGGTATCTTATGGGTTCTCGTCCCGGGAGACCTCCCTCGACCATGCGGGGAATATAACGGGCACTCGGGGTATCAACGCGAGAGAGATGGAGCATCGGAGCAGTCTCGTCCCTGGTAACGAAACCGTTTCGCGAACGATCGGAATTGCCCGACGAATCGGAGTTCGCGGCTCCCGCGTCTTCCCTTCGGGCAACAATACACCGGTCGAGCGAGATCACTTTTACCCCACACAAGGAGGGGTTTAGGTAGCCGGCCCCCTCTCTTTAGTGTAGACCGAGGAGACAGATCCTTTCTCCCTTTCCCTCTGTATCCCTGTCTCTGTCGGTCTAGAGTAGGTGAAACCAATGAAAACTCGAGATGTTTTACGCGTGCAGATGAGAACTATTGACGCATGCGAGCGCCACACTGGCTTCATCGGCACAGGGAATTTTCCAGCGGAAAAGGAACCGGTCATCGTTTCCGATGAGGAGCTTGCATGTACAGGATAGAGGGCTCCCCCCGAAATGACAACACTGCCCAAAGCTATGACATCCAGAGGGAGCTTGATCTATTGTCTGCTTCTGGAGCAATGAATCTTGCGTACGAGGTATTCGCCCCCAGGGAGGTCTCCCGATGGCGAAGAGGAAGTGCCCCTTCTTCTCCGCCCGGAAGGGCGGCAGGTGGCTGAAGTACAGCTGCATCTCTCCCGGCCCCTGCCCGGACACCGGGTGCCAGGCCAACCCCTGCTTCAAGGAGGCGGACTCCGATGGCGACCATGAGTGAACGCCAGGGGATTCGCCGCGGGAGGAAGTACCGTCGCTACCGGAACGCCGAGCACGAGGCACGCAGGATACTGGAGAGAATGGGTTTTTCCGCCGTGGTCCGTGTCATCGATCCTGCCGTCCCCGCCAGCATGGTTGCATGGTCCGTGACCGGCGGCGTGCACGTCTTCCGGGTGGTCTCGACCCGGCGGACAATTGCAAACGCCGCGGAGGCCGCCGCCCTCTTCCGCGAGAAGACCGAGCAGTTGCGGGAGGTCCCGCGGACCGTTGGCGGTTCTGTCAACCCCTGGGTCCGCACCGGCCGGAACGGGTGGCGCATGTACCGCGTCTTTCCCGGCGGGATCATCAACGTGGAGGCCCCCGATGTGGCAAGAGACTGGGGGCAGCGCCATGTCTGATCGGAAGATCTACCCCCCCATGTCGAACTCGCGGAGGGTCGTCCTCTGCCAGGGGAAGAACTTCGCCGCGGCATATCCATGCACGCTCATGGGCGAGACGCTCTGGTGCTGCGAGCTGATCGAGGGCCACCCTGGCGAGACGCGGGGGCGGTCCTGCGTGCAAGATTGCCAGGCCGAGTCTCCCGGTGATGCCCCGGTGCGGTCCCTGTGCGACCCCCCGCGGAAACCCAGGCCTCCAGGCACGGAACCGGGCAGGCTGAAATAGTTTGCGGGCGTATCCCGGTATAACCATTCCGGGGCGGCCGGCCATGTCTGCAATCGAAGTTCGCGACCTCGTCAAACGGTTCGGCAGGATCCAGGCGCTCTCGGGGATCAGCTTCTCGGTGGCAGAAGGGGAGACGTTCGGTTTCCTGGGCCCGAACGGCGCCGGGAAGACCACCACCATCCGGATCCTGACGGGGATCAGCCCCCCGACGGAAGGTTCGGCAACGGTCTTCGGCCACGATATCGTCACGGACACGGTCGCCGCCAGGCAGGCGATGGGGCTCGTGCACGAGACTTCCAACGTGTACGACGACATGACGGCATGGCAGAACCTGATGTTCGCGGCCGAGCTCTACACCGTTCCAAAGGCGGAACGGGAGCGGAAAGGCGCGGAACTGCTCGAACGGTTCGGCCTCTCCGAGAGGCGCAACGACACCGTCCGCGTGTTCTCGAAGGGCATGAAGCGCCGGCTGACGATCGCGATGGGCCTGGTCAACAGCCCCAGGCTCCTCTTCCTCGACGAGCCGACCTCGGGACTCGACGTGCAGAGCAACCTCATCATCCGGGACGTGATCCGCGAGCTGAACGCCGATGGAGTGACCATCTTCCTGACCACCCACAACATCGAGGAGGCGAACCTCGCCTGCGACAGGGTCGCGATCATCGACCGGGGGCGGATCGCGGCGATCGACTCGCCCGAGAACCTCAAGAAGGCGATCCAGAGCGTCCAGTCCGTCGAGGTCGCCTTCGATCCCCCGGCTGCAGGCAGGGACGACCTGCTCGCCCTCCCCGGTGTCAGCGAGGTCCGGAAGGAAGGCGACAAGTTCCGGCTCTTCACCGAGGACCCGTCAGAGGTCATCTGGAGCGTGACCTCCTACGCACAGGCACGCGGGATGAGCATCGTCTCCATCAACACGTACGGCCCGAGCCTCGAGGACGTTTTCATCCGGCTGACCGGGCTCGATGTCCATGCCCGGGGGGGGGAAAGACCGTTGACTGACAGGGGGAGGGGAGGGCACCCCCGCGTTTACTGCGAGCTGAACGCCGCGTGGGCGATCGCAAAGAAGGACATGCGCATCTATTTCCTCAAGCCCAACATCATCGTCATGGGCACACTCTTCCCGCTCTTCATGTTCCTCGCGTTTGCCATCGGAAGGGCGGCAGAGCCCGCTGTCATGATCCCGGGGCTGATCGCGATCACCATCCTCTTCTCCGCGTCCTCGATCGAGCCGGTCTCGATCCCGATCGAGAGGAGGACCAGGACATTCGACCGGCTCCTCGCCGCACCCATATCCCTCAATACGGTCGTCCTGGGCGAGAGCCTCAGCGGGTTCCTGTACGCCGCAGGCATCGCCATCGTCCCATTCGCCGCAGGCATCGCCCTCTTCGGCACGCCGATCGCGAGCATCGCCATGCTGGTGACCGGGGTGCTCCTCTCATCGTTCTGCTTTGCGACCATGGGGACACTCTTCTCGGCGTATCCGACCGAGAGGCCGGGAGACATCATGTCCTTCCTCAACCTCGTCCGCCTCCCGCTCATCTTCATCTCCGGGATCTTCATCCCGCTCGAAGCGATCCCGCCGGCGGCACGCGTCGTGACGTACTTCTCGCCGCTCACCTACGGCAACGACCTGATCGGCGGGGCGTACTCCGGCGTCATGCACTTCTCCCCCTCTCTCGACATCGCGATGCTCCTCGTCTTCATCGCCATCTTCCAGGTCTTCGCCTATCGGCTGTACCGGAAGTTCAACGAGTGAGGTTGCCGGGAGGGGAAGGGCGAGCCTCGTCGTCAGGGTCGGAGACCGAAACGGGGACAATGGGTGGAGGGGTACACCATGTTACCATAAGGCGGGGTGCAAGCGGCTCCTTATCGTGGGCAATGACCCGGCGACAATGCGACAGCGATCGGGCTCGCATTGACGAACTCATCGGTCATTTCCTATCTTGAAACTCCCTATGCTGTTGTGGGGATTAATCCCCGTGCAAAGACCACGTTTTTTAAAGATGGAAGGTATATCACAGTTAAAACGACCGATGTGACGATTGACAGGATCAACGGCACGATACATGTCCACGTCGATATACCAAACTGTACATGTGTTTCCGTATGGGTGCAGCCAAAGAGGTCAATTCCGTTTCAGCAGGCCGATAGAAAGAATTTAAATGCGGTATCCTGCGATTGCAACGGGCAGGATTCCCCTCCTGGCAGCAGGCTCACCAGGCTGGACATCGGGAATTGCGGGAATGTAGCGTCATTTGTCGGAAAATTCCCGGCAGGCGAGAAGAGCGAGGAACGGGAGAGCGAGGATCCAGTAGTGCAGGTACTGCCTGATCAGTATTGTCGAAAGGAAGACGAGCACCAACAGTCCAAGAGTGCGCTCCTCTCGAGTCCGGAACCCCCTCCTCGCAATACTCGCGAGGGCGAAGAGGAGGGTGGGAAAGACCATTACGACGCTTGCGAGAACGTTTATCGCGAGACCAATAATACTCGTCGCATGGTAATCCGGGACTCCCGCAGTAGCACCCTGGAGATATGTCGGCCCGATACCGAATGTCCACACCAGCGCATTCAACGTAGCCGCCTGCCCGTAGAAGATGTAAAAGAGGCCGAATATAGAGGTGATGACTGCGGCAGCGGGCAAAACAAGTAGGTACCAGGGGCCTTCCTTTCTGCTGTACATGAGATAGAGAAATGGGATAAATGCTAGGGCTGCATATTGCTTGTAGCCGCACGCGAGACCTACGAGGAGGCCTGCATAAGCATAGTGGTGGTCCCGCGCCAGGATGAACCCTAACAACAAAAGAACTACTACGAACTGTTCGCTGAACAAAAAGAATCCCTGTACCAGGACCGATGCGACGAGAAAAAGCATGCCGGCAGAATATCCCGCGATCTCCCCATACTCGTCTCTTCCGATCTTTCGAATCAGGAGTGCCGAGAGGATATTGAGGAGAGAAACGACGACGATATCGACCGAACCAGGAGGGGTAAGGAGATCGATGCCGGCAATTGTGAAATAGAGCAGCGGCGGTTTTGGGTCGATGTAATCAACATATGGAGTCAGGCCGGAGAGGATCACCTCTGCCATATAATGAAACCGTTCTCCATCCACGCCAGCCCAGGCATTTGTTCCCGTGTTGGTAAGGATAAATATCAGGCTGGCAATAATTGCCGCAACCAGGGAATAGGAGAGAACAACTGCTATCCAGCTGAACAGCCTTCGGTGCCTGTGGTATATCCTGACAACGTCTTCTCTGTGGAAAATGTTTTTCACTTCCCCTGATCGATACCAGACTGCTGCCCGGTCATATCTGGACGTTTATTACAAGCATTTGAATGGAGCAACAATAAATAAGGTGATTATATGACTCTCGTCACAAGGATCGTTTTGTCGGGCACCAAATCGATAAAGTACTCAAAATGGGGCTCTTCGCTATTTTGAGTGGGTAAGTAAGTGAGTATGTGTGGGGGCTACCGCCCCCACACCCCCATTGCGAGGAACCCCGCCGCCCCCGAAGGGCGCCCCGGCGGCGGTTCAGCAACTGGCAAAACCAGGAACTCCGCAATGATCCATATCAGGTGCGGTCAGCTTGAATTCAATTTACCCACTAGAAATGACGAAGAGGGAAAATACTACTATGACCCGGTATGAGTAAACAACCTGTGCAAGGATCTCACGAGCCAGGGTGGATTACCATTTCTACCGATGAATATGAATCCATGCAACACACCATCGAAGTTCTTTCGGATCCGGGCCTCATGAGACAGCCTGGGGAAGGAAAGAGAAAGAATGCTCCTACCCGGGTTTCGAAGAACTCGCCGGGGAATTCGGAATTTAAGTTTCGATAATACCCTCTTTCTCCTCAGAATCCCGAACTTCCTTTTGAAATAAAGCTCCCATAGTCCGTAGTAGTGCAAGAGAGTGTGCGACGTTTCCTCGATTCCCCCCGAGGAACGGCAGGTTCCACGAGTGCCAACCCCCCGTTCTCCTGGTTCGGCGGCCCTCGCATGATATTATGAGCGATACCCCCCCATGGGTACGTGCGTGAAAGCCACTTTCGATGGCGTGCATGTGCGCCTCGGGCCGGAGGGGAAGAGCCTCTACGAGCAGAGCGGGTATGGCCGGCCGGAGGGTGACGGCCTCCGGCTCGCACCCGAGGAGGCCCTCTACCTCCTGCACCGGGGGCGGATCGAGGTCCCGGGCCACACATTCGACAGCCTGCTCGCGACCCTCGCGGCACGCTCGAACTGCATGCGGTCGTTCCTCGTGTACAGGGACATCCGGGAACGGGGGTACGCCGTCCAGACCGGCCCCCACGATTTCCGCGTCTTTCGCCGGGGCCAGAGGCCGGGCAGGGGACCGTCCCAGTACAGCGTCTCCGTGGTCTCGGAGCGGGACCTCGTCGTCTTCGAGAAGGTCGTGGGAGAGGTCTCGGCCTCCCAGAACATCCGGAAACAGCACGTGATCGCCGCAGTCGACGACGAGAACGAGCTCACCTACTACGAGGTGAAGATCAAGGCACTGGAGGGGGGAGAGGGAGGAGAGGGCAGGCCGGACCTGGCGGGTGAACTGGTGGGGAGGTACGCGATCGTCCATACCGCCGGGGCATCCCTGCCGGGAGGGTGGGGGATGCAGCTCGACCCCGGCCGACTGGTCCTCTCCCCCCTCGAGATCCTCTGCCTGATGCGGTCGGGGCACCTCGCCCTCGCGGAGAACGGCCGCCCCGTCGATATCGGGGAGTTCTCGAAGCTCGCCCGCGAGTCCGACGTCGAGTTCCCGGAGAAGCTGGCGGTCTACGAGGACCTGCGGGGGATGGGGTACGTGCCGAGGACAGGCTACAAGTTCGGGCACCACTTCAGGGTCTACACCGGGAGGAAGCCCCACTCCGAGATGCTCGTCCAGGCGCTTCCCAGGAGTGCGAGCCTCCCCATGAGCAGCATATCGCGGTCCGTCCGGCTGGCGCACAGCGTCAAAAAGAAGATGTTGTTTGCGTGCGTACATAACGGGGGAATCCTCTACGTGGAATTCGCCCGCATCAAGCTCTAGGGCAGGAAGAGAATGGAAACACCGATGAACCCCTGGTCCTCCCAGCAGACAGACGATATCGAGAAACTCTTCTCCCTCTTCGGGATCGAGCCCATAGGCACCGTCGAGGGGATACTCCCGGAGGTCCCGCCGTTCATCTCCCGCGGCGTGGTGGTCGGCCACCGGGACTACAGGGCCATCGCCGGGGCCATCAGGGACGGCAAACCCTTCCACATCCTGACAGGGTTCATGCCCTCCGGCCACCCCCACCTCGGCCACCTGATGGTCATGAAGGAGGTGGTGTGGCACGTCCGGCAGGGGGGGTCGGGGTATATCACCATAGCAGACAGGGAGGCCCACGCGGTCAGGGAAGTCCCGTGGCAGCGCTGCGACGAGTTCGGCAGGGAGTACCTCCAGTGCCTCTACGCGCTCGGGTACGAGGGGCACACGTACTTCCAGAGCCGGAACAACGTCTTAAAAGACCTCGCATTCGAGGCATCCACCAGGGTGAACTTCTCCGAGCTCCAGGCGATCTACGGGCTCTCGGACGAGACCTCCCTCGCCCACGCCGGGAGCGTGATCACGCAGGTCGCCGACATCCTCTTCCCGCAGGTGGACAGTTACCCGGCCCCGACCATCGTCCCCGTGGGGATCGACCAGGACCCCCACATGCGCCTGACGAGGGGGATCGCCCACAAGCTCCGGATGTTCACCGTGGAGGAGAGGGACGGGTACATCAGCGTCAGGTCGAAGAACGCTCCCGAAGAGGCCCTCGAAGAGGTGCACCGGCGGTTCCCGGGCTCGCGGAAGTACCAGGGGCACGTGGACATCCCGCGGGCGAATTGTGCAGAAGTGAGCGACGAAGCGAGAAAGATCGAGATAATCCACGGCGGCTACGGGTTCTACACCCCGTCTTCCACGTACCACCGGTTCATCCCCGGCCTCCAGGGCGGGAAGATGTCGAGCAGTGTCCCGGAGAGCACGATCACGTTTTCGGAGCCGGACCACGTGGTGAGGGGAAAGGTGATGGGAGCTTTCACGGGGGGCCGGGCGACGCTCGCCGAGCAGAGGGAGCTGGGCGGGGAGCCGGACCGGTGCCCGGTCTTCCAGCTCAACCTCTTCCACATGGTGGACGACGACTCCGAGCTCGCCGAGATCTACAGGAACTGCAAGGAGGGCGAACTGATGTGCGGGCAGTGCAAGAAAGAGACTGCAGACCGTGTGCTGGCCTTTATCCGTGACTTCCGGGAGAAGATGGAGGCCTCGGCGCACCTCGTGAAGGTGGAATGACATGGACCTTTCCCCGAACGAAAAGAGGCTCCTCGTTCTCCTCGGGAAGAAGAGAACGGCAGACCCGGCGACCCTGGCAGGAGAGATGGGGGTCTCGCCCGAATCGGTCATCCAGTACGCCCACCTGCTCGCGGACCGCGGGTTGTGCACGGTGGAAAGAGAGGTGGAAACGAGGTACGCCCTCACGGAAGAGGGGCAGCGGTACGCGAGGGACGGTCTCCCCGAGAGGCAGCTCCTCGGGAGTTTCGGCGAAAAGATACCGGTTCAGGAGCTCACCCGCCACCCGCTCGCCCGGATCGGGATCGGGCAGATGAAGAGGAAAGGCTGGGTCATCGTCCGGGACGGGACCGTCGAGAAGACGGGGAAAGACGCGCCGGGAGAAGACGAGCTGGTGCTGCAGGACCCGTCGAGGGGAGGCCCGGGCCTCGAGGAACTGCGCAGGAGGAACCTCGTCGCTGAGCGCCAGGAGGCGCGTTACCGGATCGCCATCACGCCCCTGGGCGTCGAGTGCGCCCGCAGGGGGCTCGACATGGCCGAGGAGGCCGGCACCCTCACCCGCGAGCAGATCGTCTCGGGCTCGTGGAAAGACCTGAAACTGCGCAGGTACAGCCTGAAGGCTCCCCCCCGGAAGGTCTACCCCGGGAAGGTCCACCCGTACCAGCGCGTGATCGAGGAGATGCGGCAGCTCCTCCTCTGCATGGGCTTTTCCGAGATCTACGGGGGTATCGTTCAGAGCGGGTTCTGGAACTTCGACGCCCTCTTCCAGCCCCAGGACCACCCGGCCCGCGAGATGCAGGACACGTTCTACCTGGAAAAGACACTGCCCCTGCCCGGCGGGTACGAGCGCGTCAGGGATATGCACCTCTTCGGGGGGAACACGTCCTCGACAGGGTGGGGGGGAACCTGGTCGCGGGAGAAGGCAGAGCAGGGCGTGCTCCGGACCCACACGACGAGCCTCTCGATCCAGCACCTCGTGGCGCACCCGGACCCGCCCGTCAAAGCGTTCTGCATCGGCAGGGTGTACAGGCGGGAGGCGATCGACCCGACCCACCTGCCCGAGTTCGAGCAGCTCGAGGGCATCGTGATGGACCGGACGGTCACGTTCCGCCACCTCCTCGGGTTCCTCAAGGAGTTCTACAATAAGATGGGGTTCTCGGGCGTCCGGTTCCGGCCCGGCTACTTCCCGTACACGGAGCCGAGCGTCGAGCCCGAGGTGTACGTCCCGTCGCTCGGGTGGGTCGAGATGGGGGGCGCGGGGATCTTCCGCAGGGAAGTCACGGCCCCGTTCGGCATCACCCATCCCGTGCTCGCGTGGGGGCTCGGCGTGAGCCGCATCGCCATGCTGCGGCTGGGCCTCTCCGACCTCCGGCTCCTCTACAAGAGCGATATCGGGTGGGTGCGGGAGACGCCTGCGTGGCTCCGCGGGATGGAGTCCGGTCAGGAGGGTTGGCAATGCCGGTGATCAGGCTCCACTACGGGTACCTGGAGAAGATGACCGGTGCCGACAGGGAGACGATCCTCGCCAGTCTCCCCATGCTCGGGTCCGACATCGAGCGGGTCGAGGAGGACCACGTGGACGTCGAGTTCTTCCCGTGCCGCCCGGACCTCTTCTCAGTCGAGGGCGTCGCGAGGGCGATGAGGGGTTTCCTCGGCCTGGAGACCGGGCTCCCCCGGTACAG
>JAKPSJ010000036.1 GCA_029555345.1 Methanobacteriota archaeon
ACGCTCGGAATCCGGTGCATCGAGAGCGTCCACCGTTTCGTGGCGGATAGGGAGGTGACACGGGTCTCCCTTGACCTCGGCGGGGAGGCTTTCGAGATCCCCGTGAAATGCGCCGTACTCGACGGCTCCGTCTACTCGTGCAAGGCCGAGTTCTCGCGTGCAAGGGAGCTTTCGCATCTCACCTCCATCCCCGCCCGCGAGATAGCACGCATGGCAGAGGAGGAGGCCTGGAAACGGGCCTCCCGGAAGGGTGCATGAGCAGGGAATTCCAGGGGACCGGGTCGGACGCACTCGACGGACTCCTGGGAGGAGGCCTCTCTCCCGGGATACTCACCCAGGTCTACGGGGAGCCCGCATCAGGGAAGAGCACGATCTGCGTGATGGCTTCGGTCGCGTGCCTCCGGGCAGGGAAGCGTGTCCTCTTCCTCGACAGCGAGGGGTTCTCTGCGGAACGGTTCCAGCAGATCGCGGGGCAGGAAGCACTCGAACTTGCGCGGAATCTCTTTCTCTTCGAGCCGGAGGACTTCTCCCAGCAGGCTGCGATGATCAAGAACATGGACTCGCTCCTCCGCGAGGGGCCAGGTCTGCTCGTCGTCGACTCGCTCACTGGGCTCTACCGGAGCCAGCTCGAGAGGGGCAGGGACGCCATGCAGAGGCTGACGGGGCAGGTCCTCGTGCTGCTCGGGTATGCCCGCAGGTACGGGATCCCTGTCCTCCTCTCGAACCAGGTCTACATGGACCCGGAGAAGGGCACCTTCGTGGGGCTCGGCGGGACGGCGCTCGAGCACCTCTCGAAGGTCATCGTCCGCCTCGAGAGGAGGAACCGCGTCAGGCGTGCCACGCTGGTCAAGCACCGGTCGAAACCGCCGGGGGAGTTCTTCGACTTCGAGATAACCCTGGAAGGGCTCCACCCCTGCCCTCGGTCGCAGGGGCAGGACAAGGAAACTATTTAGGCCTCATTTTCGAGGTGTACACGTATGAAGGGGTTCGCCTCCTCCGACACGATACGATGGGCGCTCCTCGTCCTGGCCGCATGCAGCATGCTCCTCCTCGCAGGATGCACCGGGACTGCCCGCCCACCTGCGAATCCAGCAGCTGACGATGCATGGCGAGACGTGGCATTGACAGACGTGACGACAGGAGAGACATTTTCCCTCTCTTCGTTCGCAGGGAAACCCGTCATCCTGTTCACCTTCACGGTCTCCTGCCCGATATGCACCCAGCAGCAGAAGGAGATTTCGGCGCTCGAAAGGAGCGCGAACGGAAGTATCGCCGTCGTCGGGCTCGATATCGATCCGAACGAGGAGCCGGGCGTCCTGCAGGGCCACATCAAGAAGAACGGGTTTTCCGGCCATTACGCCATCTCCCCTCCCGGGATGACACGCGCACTCGTGGACCGATTCGGCCCCGCCGTCGTCACTCCCTCCTCTGCCCCGGTCATGGTGGTCTGCCCGGGCGGGAACGCCCAGATCCTCGAGGCTGGTATCAAGCCCTCCTCCCGGCTCTCCTCGTCGCTCGGGTCGGTGTGCTGAACAGTGGACCCCCTCTCCGCCTGGTGGTTGGCATTCCTCGCCGGGGTCTATGCCCCACTCTCCTCACCCTGCGTTCTCCCCCTCTACCCGGGGTTCCTCTCTTTCCTTGCAGGGAACCGCGGCGACTCGGGGGAGAGCCGGGGCCGGTCTCTCCTCGCGCTCGGCATCGTGGTGGCTTGCGGGGTCCTGATCTCTATGCTCGCGGTCGGGGTGATATTCACGGCAGTCGTGCAGGTCTCCCTCTCCCGGTTCCTCTCCGTCCTCTCCCCGCTCGCGTTCCTGGTCCTCGCGGCCTTCTCGGTCATGCTCATCCTGGACATCGATTTCAGCCGGTATATGAGGGGCATCTCCGCTCCACGGAGCGGGAGGCCCGTCGTGGATGCATTTCTCATGGGGCTCTTCTTCGGGATCGTCATCCTTCCGTGCAATGCTGCGGCCCCGGTCGCGCTCCTCGCGATTGGAACGACTGTCCCTGGCTTCCTGGCAAACCTCGGTTCCTTCTTTGCATTCGGTATCGGGATGTCCCTCCCGCTCCTGGCATTAGCCGCCCTCTCGGAGGTGAAAAGCCGCGAGGTCCTCTCGTGGCTCTCGAGGCACCGGAGGGCGGTCCGTGCCATGGCGGGGGCCCTGATGCTGGGAATCTCGATCTACTACCTCGCCCTCGTGTTTTTCTCCTGAACAGGCGGATCCGGTCGAACGAAGCGAGGGCGAGGGCCTGCATTCAGAAGGTGATCGCCCCTGAGAAGACAGTCGTCGCAGGCCCTTCCATCCAGGTCCCGTCCTCGAAACTGATAGCAAGCGGTCCGCCTTCCGTCTCCACTTCCACGCGCGGCCCCACGAGGCCCAGGTGGTGCGCCACCGCGGCGGCGGCAGTGGCGCCTGTCCCGCAGGAGAGGGTCTCGCCTTCGACTCCGCGTTCGAAGGTCCGGACACGGAGCATGTCCTTTCCGGCCTGCTGGACGAAGTCGACGTTCGCCCCTTTCGGGAACGTCTGGTGGTGCCGCACCGGCGGCGCGAGGGAGCCGATATCCACCTCGTCCAGGTTTTCCACGAAGATGACGGCATGCGGCACACCCGTGTTGACGGCGTACACGACCGAACCACCGATCTCCTCCCTGTACTCGCCCTCCCCTGTCGCAGGGATCTCGGGGCGCTGGAACTTCGGGTCCGGCATCCTGATGCGGGCGAAGAACGCGTCGTCCCTGTACCCGCATTCCACCGGGATGGTCCCCGAAAGGGTCTTCACCGTGCACGACTTTCGTACGTAACCCTGGTCGTAGGCGTATTTCGCGAGGCAGCGTATGCCGTTCCCGCACATCTCGGCTTCGCTCCCGTCCGGCTGGAACAGGCGCATTCCAAGGTCTGCCTCCTCTGACCGGGACAGGAACAGGACCCCGTCCCCGCCGATCCCGAACCGCCTGTTACAGTAGATCTCGGCAAACTCAGCCTTCATCTCGTCCGGAATGACAATCGTTTCGTACTCGTCGACGAGGATGAAATCGTTCCCGTTCCCGTGCATCTTGGTGAAGTGGATCTCCATTCCTGTCCTCTCCTGATCTCTCTCTGGATACCTCTCCCGATATCTCTCTGGATTGTTCGACGTTCAGCCGGCAGGAGCGCTACCCGGTCCCCTCGTCGAGCCTTTTCCCTCCTCCCGCCGGTCGGAGACGCCGTGGTTGAAGTCCCCGATGTCCCATCCGAGTATGTCCCTGATGATGATGTAGGCCATCTGCGGCGGGATCGCCCCCGCCTCGGTCACGATCAGGTCCACGTACTCCGCGGGAGTCACGTCGAAAGCAGGGTTCCTGACCCTGACATTCCTGAATTTCCCCGCGAATTCGGATGGAAGCACCTCGGAGGGATCCCTCTCCTCGATCTGGATGTATTCCCCGAGAATCGTTCTTGGGGCGAACTTGTAGGTCTCTGCTGCCACCATCACCCTCGTCCTCGACTCGTGCGCTGCAAGGGCGATCTGGGATGTCCCGATCTTGTTGACCACCGCCCCGTTGACCGAGATGGCGTCCGCACCCACGACGACGAGGTCGACCTCGTTCATGAAATAGCGGGCTGCAGAGTCTACGATGAAGTTCGTGGGTATGCCGGCTTCCCCGAGGGTCCCGATCGTCAGGAGGCCCTGGTTCCGGGGCCGTACCTCGGTCGCGAACACGGTGAAGTCACGGCCGATCCTCCATGCCTCGAGCATGCACGCGAGCGCCGCCTCGGAGTTGCAGTGGGTGAGGAGGACGTCCCCGTCCCGGATGTGGCGGGCGCCGATCTCGCCGATCTTCCTGACGGCCTGCTCCGACCTGATGACGAACGATTCGCAGGCCCGGGAGAACTCTTCCCTGGCACTCCCGACGGAGGGGTAATCCCGACGGAGTGCCGCCATGACCGAGTGGACAGCGTTCGGGAGGGAGACGGCGGTCGGCCGGGTCGAGAGGAGGAGGGTTTCGGCCTCTCCCATCTTCTCCCGGAACTCCTCGACCGAGCCCGCCTGCACGGACGAGGAGTGTTCCTGGAGGGCCCTCACTGCTGCCCGGGCTATCCGCCCGGCACCCCTTATCTCCATGCGCTTTATCTTCTCGGCGGTATCAGCTAGCATCGAAGGCATCCGTACACAATAGTGCCCAATGCGTGTAAATAAATCTAGAGTAAGGATAGAGGTCCTCCTGTACAATGTCCATTGCCGTCGTCTTCGATAGTGCAGGCACTCTCCTGCACACGTACCGGGTAGCAAAGAACGTGGTGACAGGAGAGCTTTTCCCCGGTATCGAGACAGTCAGCCTCACGTTCTCGTCCCCGGATCGCATTCTCGTCGTGGTCCATGTCCATTCCCGCGAGGTGATCGAAGCTCCGGACGACCTCCCCTTTTCCCAGTACCTGCGTGAACATAAAACCGGGTTCGGGATCAGCTGCACCCGGAAAGTGATTGCGGCTGACGATGTGGCGGATGCACTGTACAACTCCCCCCATGGGAAGGTCGCGGACCTCAAGGACTGCATCAGGAACGTCTGGCAGGTCTGCAGGGAGGAGTCCGTGGTCACGATGAACAGCGGCGCGATCGTGAACATGTCCCTTTCCGGTATCGAGTTCATGGTCACGACAGGGGGGCGTCCTTTCGAGGGTGCACGGGACGCCATCAGTGAACTGCACAGGATGGGCGTCCCGACATTCATCGCCTCGGGTGATCGGCTCACGAAACTCGAAAAGATGGCCGATTACCTCGGCATCCCCCGTGACCATGTCTTCGGAGTCGCGACCCCGACGGTGAAGGCCCAGATCGTGGCCGACCTGAAGGCGGAGTACGACTGTGTCGTGATGGTCGGGGACGGGATCAATGACCTTTGTGCCATGAAAGCTGCTGATGTCGCAATCCTCTCCGAGGAGCAGTCGGGAGAGAAATACCCCGAGCTCTACGAAGCCGCCGATTGCGTTATAAGGAGTGTCCGGGAGGTCGTCGAAATTGTGAAGGGGCTTATGGATCCCGGGAAGGCCCGCAGGGAGACCGGTGTTATATGAAAAGTAATATGCACCCCGCACCACATTCTTTAATAAGAGGACTGTAAATGAAGCCCCTGATCACCGTTAATAACCTCTGCATGGACTTTGACGGGAAAAAAGTCCTGAAAAATATCTCTTTTGAGATCGGTGAGGGAGAGATCCTAGGGATCATCGGGCGCAGCGGGGCAGGGAAGACCGTGCTGATGCACCTGTTGAGGGGTGTGGAGCAACCCCCCACCTCCGGGCAGATCATCTACCATGTCGCCGTCTGCGATTCCTGCCCGTATGTTGGGGTCGGGAGCATGGCAGGAAAACCCTGCCCGTCGTGCGGAAAGGTTCTCAGGGAACGGGACATCGACCTCTGGAACGAGAAAGACGAGGACCTTCACCGCCGGCTGATGCGCCGCACGGCCATCATGTTCCAGAGAACATTCGCGCTCTATGGCAACGACAGGGTGATCGAGAACGTCCTCTATGCCCTCGACGATATCGGCTATCCCCCTGACAAGGCGATAAACCGTGCTGCCGACCTGCTCGACCAGGTCCGGCTCTCCCACCGGATGATGCACATCGCGAGGGACCTCTCGGGCGGGGAGAAGCAGCGCGTCGTCCTCGCCCGCCAGCTCGCCAAGGAGCCGTTCCTCCTGTTCGCCGACGAACCGACCGGGACCCTCGACCTCGAGACCGCAGATCTCGTCCACAGGATGCTGATAGAGTCATGCCGGGAGAACCACATGGGCATGGTCGTCACGTCCCACTTCTCCCAGGTGATAAAGTCGGTTGCCGACAGGGCGATGCTCCTCGTCGAGGGGAGCATAGCGATGCTCGGTCCTCCGGACGAAGTCATCGCGAAGTTCATGGCGGACCTCTCGGACACGGAGACATTCGAGGTCCCCCAGTTCGGAAAGGAGATCCTGATCGCCAGGGACGTGTACAAGCGTTACATATCTGTGGACAGGGGAGTCGTCCGGGCCGTCAACGGGGTCACTTTCGAGGTATTCGAGAAGGAGATATTCGGGATCATCGGGAAGAGCGGGGCAGGGAAGACCACGCTCTCGCGTATCATGGCAGGGATCGTCGAGCCAACGGCAGGGGAGATGATCATCCGCATCGGGGACGACGCCGTCGACATGACGAAACCGGGTATCGAGAACAGGGGGAGGGCAAAAGGGTATATCGGGCTCCTCCACCAGGAATACGACCTCTACCCGCACAGGACCGTGCTCGACAACCTCACGGATGCGATCGGCCTCGAGTTCCCGAAGGAACTCGCGATAAGGAAAGCCATCATCACCCTCAAGATGGCAGGGTTCTCCGAGGAGAAGAGCAGGGAGATCCTCGACCGCCTCCCCGGACATCTGTCGGAAGGCGAAAGGCACCGCGTGGCACTCGCCCAGGTCCTGATCCGCGAACCGCGGATCGTCATCCTCGATGAGCCGACAGGGACCATGGACCCGCTGACGAAGGTCGATGTCAAGCACTCCATCATGCACGCACGGGACGAGATGGACGAGACGTTCATCGTGGTGTCCCACGACATCGACTTCGTCAGGGACATCTGTGACCGGCTCGCTCTCATGAGGGGGGGAAAGATCATCGCCATCGGCAAGACTGCAGACGTCCTTGCGACCCTCACGACAGAAGAACGGGAGGTCATGGGCAAGCCCGGCCCCTCGTGAGAGGAGACGCCATGGTTTCCCTCCTCGTCGATGGCAAAGAGCGTCTCGTCCAGGAAGGAGCGGCCCTGCAGGACGTCCTGCCTGGTTGGGACCGGTCCTGCCACGTCGCCGTGATACGTCCCGGCGCACGGGAGTCGTCCGTGACCGGGAGCATTAGGCTGATCACCTCGGCCGGCGAGGTGGTCGCAGAGCTCCTCCCCGGAGGCAGGGAACTGTTCCAGTCACCCGAACTCCAGATGCCGCTCCCGGTCCACTGGCACGATCGGTATGCCGTTGCATTCGGGCCTTTTCCTTCACAGTTCGTCCCGGCACGAAAACCGTACCAGTACGAACGGGGAGACCTCATCCTCGGCTGCGGCGGATACGACCCGGGCCGATCCTACCTGATCTTTTCGAGGGTCCGCCATACCGCCGACCATGGCGCGGCCGCCGGCGGGGGCGTGATAGGCAAGATCGTCACCGGCCGGGGGCTCATCGACAGGTGGGCATCGGGAGACCAGGTCATGCAGGCGTTGCCGGTCGTCAACTGGGCCGATACGAGCAGGTCCTTCACGACGGACGACGGGACCATTCCCCTCGAGGACGGCATGGAGATCGTGACCCACGTGCGCATCACGGCCCACGGGTACAGCGCTGGCCGCGTGCAGACGACGGAGGCTGCAGACACCGTGGAGCACCTTCTCCTTGCCCTCTCCGGAGACCGCTTCGTTGTCGGCAGGGCCTCGAGCACCTTCATCCAGGACGAGCGGGCGGGCGGGACGGAGGTGCCGTTCGAGGTGAAGTCCCCGCGCCGCGATGGTTTCGTGACGGTGCGGACACGGGGGAAATCGGTGGGAACGATCTACATATACACGCAGGACCTCCCTTCGTCACCCTCCCACACCCTGGTCGGGCAGGTCACCCACGGCATAGAACTCGCACGGCTCGCCCGCGCTGGGGAGACGCTCCGCGTGGCGGTCGAGCCAGCACGCTTCGACCTGGTCGGGCTGTTCCTGCACGAGGCCCAGGAGATCGCAGCCCGGCGGGGGATCTCTGTCTCGTGGAGGGGAGAGGGACGCGACCTGGTCGTCGTGGGCCAGGAACCAGGGACAACGCTCGAGAGCCTCGCCTCGGGATCCGTCACGCTCGATACCGTCCCCCTCGAGAGAGTCATCGACATCACCCTCGATGACGCAGACGCACCGGCTTCGTGCGAGATATTCCGCCGGCTGACAGGCCTGCACCGGCACCGCGTGGGCAGGATCCCGTTCTTCTTCAAATTCGAGGACGTCTTCCTGTTCAAACCATCCATCCCCCGCGGGATCAATATACACCCCGAGAACCTCCCTGCCGATGTCGTCAGCCCCGGGACGCTCGCGATTACGAACGACTCGCGGAAGGGCGCCGGCCTCGTGGGAGTCCGGACAAGCGAGAACAGCGAGTTCGGCCCCACATCCGAACCTTTCGAGGGGACAAATCTAATCGGAAGGGTGGTTGACCTCGAAAAGCTTCACAATCTGAAGGAAAACGAGATTGCATTCATCAGGGAAGTGAATCCATGAAAATGTATACCCCCCGTTACACCGGCACGGTGACGAAGTACGTCTTTGTCGAATCACCGGAGATGACACCTTCTGACCTGGCCATACGGGCGTACGAGATATCCCAGGGGGTCATGATCAAGGAGACGTGTTTTGGCCTCCAGGTGACCGGAAAGGAGGAAGATGTGAACCGCATCATCGACTCCCTTCGTGCACTCGACCCTGTGCACATCTTCGTCAAGGACAGGGGTTTCCCGCCCGGGGATACCCGCAGGTGCCGGGCGAACCTCGGTGGTGCACGCCCCGGGTACTTCGGGCACGAGTTCGAGATGGGCCTCATCCGGTTCATCTCCGGGGGGCTTACGGCACTTCCTTCCCGCAGGCCGGACGAGGTCCCCGAACCTCCCGCCCCGAAGCGCAGAGAGGGGCTGGCTGCTGATCGCCTGAAGGAGATCATCGAGTCCCAGGAGTCATGACAAATGGCAAACGTGTTCATTTTCCCCACGACGAGCCTCATCCTCTCGGACCTCGTGGCACGGTTCGGCCACACCCCGCTCTCCGCTGCCATGCAGATCCGGGAGATCATCCAGACACCTGGCCTCGAGTCCCCTCCACTCCAGATCACCCCCGAAGACCCCAAGAAAGGTCTCCATTGGGCTGCCGTCGAGGTACCATCCGGGGTCAGGGGGAGAATGTCACTCTACGGGCCCCTGCTCGAGAGGGCCGAGGCCGCCATCATTGTGAACAACCCCGAATACTCGTTCGGATGCATGGGGTGCGCCCGGACGAACGAGCTCCTCGTGTTCCTCGTACGGAAGAAAAAGATCCCCGTCCTCGATCTCGAGTACCCCACGAGCGACGAGGAAGGCAGGGAGTTCGTGGCTGCAATCAGGCGTTTTCTCGATTCCCTGCCGGGGGCGAGTGCATGACCCGGGTCCGGATCGCCCAGATCTCCTGCGGCTCCGAGTACAGCGGCGTCCAGAAGGAGATAAACGACGCTGCAGAGGCTGTCGATGCAGAGGTGTTCTTCCCTGACCTGAAGCTTGCAGACATCCAGAAGTCGTTCTCGGACTTCGGGCTCGATGTCAAGAGCCCCGACCTGAAACTTTCGATCGCGAGGGCGAAGGCCCTCGCCGAGGGTCGGATCGAAGCCGACGCCGTCTTTATCGCGACCTGTTTCCGGTGCGCCGAGGCTGCCATCGTGCGGAACGAACTGCGGCGGTTCATCCACGAGAACTCGAAGCTGCCCGTTGTCAGTTACTCGTTCACCGAACGGACGACTTCCGGGACTCTTCTCACGCGGATGGAGGCCCTCACGACGATCGCCCGCAGGAGGGCCCTCCTTGCGCGGGAAGTCCAGGAAGGCCTCACGATGGGTGTCGATTCGGGATCGAGCACCACGAAGGCAGTGGTGATGAAGGACAACGAGATCATCGGGACTGGCTGGCTCCCCACGACGGGGGTGATCGACAGTGCGGAAAAAGCCATCTCCGAGGCCCTCTCCGCGGCAGGTGTGTCGCGCGACGAGATCCAGGCTGTCGGGACGACCGGGTACGGCAGGTTCCTCGTCGGGGAACACCTGAAGGCCGACCTCGTCCAGGAGGAACTGACGGTGAACTCGAAGGGCGCAGTTTTCCTTGCAGACACCCAGCATGGCCCCTCGACAGTCATCGACATCGGCGGCATGGACAACAAGGCGATCAGCGTCCTGGACGGGATACCGGGGACGTTCACGATGGGGGGCATCTGCGCCGGGGCGAGCGGGAGGTTCCTCGAGATGACCGCAAAGCGCCTCGGCGTGGACATCACTGAACTCGGCCCCCTGGCGATGGAGGGGCTCTCGCACAAGGTCCCGATGAACAGTTACTGCATCGTCTTTGGGACGCAGAGCCTCGTGAACGCGCTTGCCGCCGGGAGCACCCCCGAGGACGTGGCCGCCGCTGCCTGCCACAGCGTCGCCGAGCAGGTCTTCGAGCAGCAGCTCCAGGAGGTGGACATCAAGGAACCCGTCATCATGGTCGGCGGGACCTCCCTCATCCAGGGTCTCGTGCGCGCAATGGGAGAACTCCTGCAGACACGGATCACGGTCCCCCCCCACTCGCAGTACATCGGTGCTGTGGGCTGCGCCCTGCTGGCGTCGGGGTTCGTCCGGAGAGAGTGAATGGAGGCAGTGGAGTATTTCGAGGTGGAGTGCCCCGAAGAGGCGGGCAGGGAGTACTACAGGAGGATTACCGAAGTCGTGCTCCTCGACCACAACCTCCTGCGCGTCATCCAGAAGCTCCATATCTTCATCGACCCGAGGGTCCCGATCTTCGTTGCCACCGGCCTGACGAGGAAGCTCCCCAGCGTCGTCCGCGTAAGGGACTTTGCCGACGTGAACGCAAGGGAGGGGGGAGTCACCATCTCCATAGGTGACGAGGCTTACCTGGCCCCTCTTCTTCGCATGCTCTGGGGAAAGTATGGAAAGGAGCACGTGAACCAGCCCGACCGGTTCACGGTCATCCTCACGCCCGGGGAGGGGGATGAGGGTATCTCCGATCTCCCGGTCTACCACCCGAGCGAGTCGATCTACAAGGACCTCATCTACGTCCTCCAGGTCATCCAGCCGGAAGGTTTCAAGGTGCGCAAGCAGTATTACGGCGGGAACAGGTTCTACCTGGTCGCGAGCGAAGACACCCTTCCCGAGGATGTCGAAGACCTCGTCCGCCAGAAATTCGCCCTCATGGGGGTGGAGGGATGACCCATGTCCCGGTGACCTACAAGGGGGGGATATACAGGCACGACGAGATCATCGACCTCATCGAGGACCTCGGCGGGTACATCATCCAGAAACACGTGATCGCCCAGGAGATCGTCCTCCAGGCGCTCGTCCCGCGGGAGGACATCGAGCTCATCAGGAGGATAGGGAAGCCCCTCACCGGCGAGATCTCACCTTCTCCCCTCGTCGGCGCGGAGATCGCGGTCGTCACCCCCTCGCTCGAGATCCACCACCTCCCCCACGCCTCCTGCGATGTCGCCGAGTATATCCGCCGGTTCGGGGCGAAGACCAACATGGTCGGCCTCGCCCGGGGATTCGGCAAGAGGATCGCCCAGTTGAACGACGAAGAGAGGGACGTCATCAACGAGCACGACCTTGCAGTGTACCTCCTCGGGGACTTCGAAGCCTGCATCGAGCGCAAGTTCCCGGTTCTCCGGCGGGGCATCGACGTCCCCATTGTCCTCTGCGGCGGCCCACCCACGGAAACGCTCAAAAAGATCGTCGATCCGCCCGTGGACGGGTACGTGGGGGGTGTCGGCCGGTTCATGCACAGGACGAAGGAATCAGAGGAGATCGACAAGCTCGAGGAGGTCGTCGGGGAGGTCACCCGCGTGCTCGACCGGCACAGGGATGTTCTCGCCAGGGACCCGCTCTCCATCTCGCCGGCACGGTTGATGGACATCGTGACCGAGAACGTGGAGGAGATCCAGGATGTCCTCTCCCCGACGCCCATCACGGTCCAGATGCGGGGCCTCCGGGTCAAGCTCCCCTACGATACCTTTGCCCCGGTCATCAGGAAGACGGTTGTCGACGAAGGTGTCACAATCGGGGACTTGTCCACCGTTCTGCCCTCACGGATGAGGGACTACATCCTGGTGCGGATAAAGCCGTTCTCCGAGACGAACCTCGTCATCTGAAGGGAAAGGTAGGAAAAATCTCCCCATCGCCCCTTGCCAGGCGGTGAATATCTCTGCCAGCAGGCTTAAAGTAGGGCACGGGTCGATATGTATGCCGAACGAGTATGGCACGCGATGTCCTTGCGGAATTCGAACAGACACTGAAAGAGATCGTCTCCCGTGGCGGGGAGAAGACTGCAGAAGAATGGATGAACAACATCGAGGAGGAGTACGGTCACGCACCCCTGATATTCAAGCGGATGGCAGAAAGGCCCGAGGTGCTCATTTCGCACCTCCTCTACAAGGGGTCCGTGACGAGGACGAGTTCCCTCGACCCCAAGTACGTCGAGCTGATCAGCATGGCCGTCGGCGCAACTCTCCGGTGCAGGCACTGCACCAGTTACCACATGCAGGCTGCCGCCAAGAAGGGTGCGACACGGGAAGAGATCCTGGAGGTCATCCTCCTTGCCGGCATGATCTCCAACTCATCGGTCCTTGCCAATGCATACAGGATATTCGACGAGAAGATGGCCGCGTGCATTCCCTGCCAGGCAGACCTGGGGGAGAGCCCGGGGGATTGACGTTTTTTCATCTTTTTGGCAACTTTTTTCCCGCCTCATCAACGATCAGGCAGTCCTTTCCCTCGCCGATGAGGCCGGCCCTCCCCGCGGAGAGAAGCCCCTCGCGGACGAGGGGCCTGTTCCGCGGGTCCCAGTACTGGAGAAGGGCCCGCTGGACTTTCTTTTCCCTGCCGCGGGGGACGTGGACCGGTTCCAGGGTGAAGGGATCGAGGCCTGTGTGATACATGCACGTCGCTATCGTCATGGGCGTGGGCGTGAAGTCCTGGACCTGTTCCGTCCGGAGGCGGTGGTCCCTCATGAACTCCGCGAGGGCGACCATGTCCGGCACGGTGCAGCCGGGATGGCCCGACATGAAATAGGGGAGCACGTAACTCTTTTTCTCCTTCCCCTCCTGCAGCTTCTCGAACTCTTCTTTGAACTCCAGGAATACCGATATATCCGGTTTTCCCATCAGGGCCGTGACATGGGGCGAGACGTGCTCCGGGGCCACCTTGAGGTGGCCGGAGACGTGGAACGCGCAGAGTTGCGGGAGGATGGAGAACCCATCGGCAACGACAAGGTCGTGGCGGATGCCTGAACTGATGAAGACCTTCCTGATACCCGGGACTTCCCGCAGCCTGGCGAGCAGGGCCGCCATCCGCGAGTGCGATACGCGGAGGCGAGGGCATGCGGGAGAACACCGCCTGTCCACGCAGGCTCCTGCCGTTTCCCAGTGGTCGCACCCCATGCCGTACATGTTCGCCGTGGGGCCCCCGACATCTGTCACCACGCCGGAGAACCCTCGCAGCGAGGTCAGCCGTGTCGCTTCCCGGACCAGGGACCCGATGCTCCTGCTCTGGACGATCCGCCCCTGGTGGTGGGTTATCGCGCAGAAAGAGCACCCGCCGAAGCACCCGCGGTGGCTTGTGAGCGAGAACCTGACAGGTTCGAGGGCAGGGACTGGGAGCTCGTAGCCAGGGTGCGCCTCCCGGGCGAAGGGGAGTTCGTAGATCGCGTCCAGTGCCCGGGTGGAGAGGGGCGGAGCCGGAGGGTTCTGGACGATCACGCACTTGGGGTGCTTCTGCACAACGGGTCTTCCCCGGACAGGGTCCTGCTCCCTGTAATGGATGGCGAATGCCCTTGCATACGCAACTTTGTCCTCCGCAACCGCAGAATACGGCGGTATCTCGATCGCCCCCGGGTAGTTCTCCGCTTCGAACTCCGACAGCGGCACCTTCTCGACAGTCCCCGGAATGTGCCCTGCCTCCCCTTTCTCTCTCCCGCTGGCCAGTCGATGTGCGATCTCCACGACCTGCTGCTCTCCCATGCCAAAAACGAGGAGCCTGGCCGGAGAATCCGCAAGGACTGACTGGCGGACCCTGTCAGACCAGTAGTCGTAGTGCGCGAATCGGCGCAGGGACGCCTCGATACCGCCGAGGACAACCGGGATATCGGGGAAGATGGCGTGGAGCCGGTCCGAGTAGACGAGCGAGGCGCGGTCGGGCCGGGCCGGTTTCCCCCCGGGAGAATAGGCGTCACCTGACCGCCTCTTCCGCGCCGGGGTATAATTGTTCACCATGGAATCGCAGGTCCCGGGTGCCACCGCGAAGAAGAGGCGGGGGGCACCGAGTGCGAGGAAATCGTCTTTGCCCTTCCAGTCCGGCTGGGCGATGATCCCGACGGAGTACCCTTCTTCCCACAGGACGCGGCCGAGGAGGGCTGTGGGGAACGCGGGGTGGTCGACGTAGGCATCCCCGCTCACGAT
>JAKPSJ010000059.1 GCA_029555345.1 Methanobacteriota archaeon
CAAGGAGCCCGGCAGCAACGAACCCCGAGACCGGCCTCTTTTCCGGGCGATCGGAGCACGAGCGTACATGCCACGCCATCCGGACCGCCATGGCAATGACGACGACCGCAAAGGTTGCCCGCAACGCGGTACCGGGCAGGCGGGAGGCGAGCGTCCCCCCGACGAGACCCCCGGCGATGGCGCCTGCCGAGATGGGAAATGCCGCCTTCCAGTCGACCGCCCCCCTCCGGTGGTGCCCGGAAGCCCCGCTTGCCATTGTCGGGATGATGACGGCAAGCGACGTCCCGAAGGCAATGCGCGTCGCGATCGTATCGCCGATCCCCCCTGCGAGAAAGATGCGGTAGAGGACAGGGGTCATCAGGAAGCCCCCGCCTATCCCAAAAAAGCCCGATGCAACCCCGGCAATCCCCCCGGTCACGGCAAGGACTGCGGCTACAACGGTTGGGTCCATCTCGTATCCTCCAGGTCAGCAAGGGATCTGACAGTATTTTCTACCGGCAGGTATATCACAGGTTAGGTGATTTCCATGGGTCTTCCGGCGCTCCTGGTTATCGACATGCAGAACGATTTCGTCAGGGAAGGCGCGGCGCTTCGAGTGGCCGGTGCAGAGGGGATAATCCCCCACATCCGGGAAGTGCTCGATGCCTTCAGGGCGAGGCGGCTGCCCGTCGTCCATGTCCTGCGGGTCCACAGAAAGGACGGGTCCGACGTCGAGGTCTTCCGGAGAAATACCTTCAGGCAGAGGGCGTTTGCCGTCAGGGGTTCCTTCGGGGCCGCGCCAATCGACGAACTTTCCCCCGCCCCGGAAGAGTATACCATCGAAAAGACGCGGATGAGCGCGTTCATGGGAACGGACCTCGACCTCCTCCTCCGGTCCCTCGGTGTGACCTGCCTCTTCGTGACCGGCATCCAGACGCCCAACTGCGTCAGGACCACGGTATTCGATGCAGCAGCCTACAATTACGATGTGGTCCTGGTCAGCGATGCAACCGCTGCCCAGAACGCCGATATACACGCCGCCAACATCCGCGACATGGAGAACATCGGGACAAGGATAATAGGGACGTCAGAAGTCGTCCGTTCCCTCGATGCGCTCGTTCCCGGCGGTCGGGTTTGAATATCCTGCCTGTGTTTGGGGACAGGATCCCGGAACTGGGAGGCCGGACATCATGCCTGGATACGGGAACCGGCCGGCATCCACCCCGATATCCTGTTCTTCCCGCTGTCGTACTCGCGGAACTGGTGGAGAGAGACGGTGAGGTCACGCGTGAACGCAAAGTAACCGACCTGCGTGGTCCGGCAGAGGTTGAAGGCCATCTCCATCAGCCCCCTGGGGTCGGGCCGAGACTCGCCGAGCCAGATGTGGAAGATGTTTCCGCCGTCAACGATCGGGAAGAAGACGTGCTCGATCGCGATCCTCTCGGCGATCGTGATGTTCGCACCGGGGGCTACGTGCGTCCCGTTCGTGTAATAGATCGGAAGGTCGCGCGTCTTTTCGAGGTCGTTCTGCGCCCTCCCGAGGTCACCCTTGATGACCTTCGCGGCGTGACCCCTGAACTCGCTGTTGAGCAGGTCTGCGACCGCGAACCGCTGGGCCGTGGTCTCTGCCGGCGTCCGGGCAAGGGCGATCGTCATCTTGTGGCGTTCCGAGAGCTCCTTTGCATAGAGTTCCATCTTCGTCATCGCGAGGACTGCAAGCGAGAACGCTTCGCGCGACTCGTGCATCTGCGAGCCCGTATGGTGCTGCACCATCTCGTTGACACCTACGACCCCGATCGTATACACGAGGCCGTCGAGGTCCACGGCAACGGCCCCCCGTTCCCCGGTGTGCGGGTCCCTCGGGCGCTGCATCGCAAACGGCATCCTGCCCTGTGCACGGATAGTCTCTAGCCACCGCCTCTTGATCTTGAAGACCTCAACGCAGACGTCCATCAGTGCACGCAGCTCGGAAAAGAGCCTCTCGTTGTCCCCGCCCGCACGGTACGCCGCCCTTGGGCAGTTGAGGGAGACGACCTGCCACGAGCCCATCGAGAAGTGCTTCCCCTCCACGAAGGAGAGCTTGTCCTCGAACTGGCTGTCCTGGTCGGCGACTGCTGAAAACTGGTAGGCACAGCACTGGTAACAGGATATGCCTTCTCCAGCGCCTCGATAGGAAGGGATTTGGTTGTCATAGTACGGGGTCCCGAACTTCGAGGCGAGTTCGAATGTGAGCAGGTAGAGGTCCCGGTAGGTCGGCAGGTCAGGGTGCGCCTCGTTGAAGGCCGCATCCTCTTCCATGAAGTCAGGCTCGATGCTGATCTCGGGCTTGGGAAACGAGAACGGCTTTCCCCATGCATCCCCTTCGAGCATCACCTCCATCAGCGCCTTGAAGAGGAGGCGGACCTCCCTCTCGAACTCCCCGTACGTCCTGCGCGGACCGCGTGACCCGTCCCAGACCATGCCACGGTAGACGCACGGCTTGTCCTTCCAGAGGGAGGGGACGCCGGGACTGAGCTGGACCGACGAGAAGACGAGCTGGCCGCCCCGGGCGACCATCATCTGCGTCATCTCGTAGACGAACATCTGCATGAGCT
>JAKPSJ010000091.1 GCA_029555345.1 Methanobacteriota archaeon
AGGCAGTTGCCCCGTACATACCACGCTTCGACATGCCCGGGCTCTCTTGCGAGCACCTGGTCGAGGCATCCGACCGCTTCCCTGTACCGTGCCAGGTAAGAGAACGTCAACCCCCTGACGAACCAGGCGTCCGTGCACCCGGTATCGAGGGAGAGGGCCTCCTCGCAGTGTTCCATCGCCGCAGAAAAGAGGCCTTTCCTGTCGAGCGCAAAAGCCCATGCGGCATGGTACTCTGCAGGCGAAATTGCGCCTGGACTGGAAGTCGAAAAGACATCGATGGCCTCGTGGTATCGCCCGAGGCAGGACAACCATGCCGCCCTGTACCCCATGGAGTCACATGGAGTGTCCGTCATGCATATCACCACACTGTCCCTCTGCGGGGGTATCCATCTTTCATCCCTTGAATTTTTGCGTCATTGCACTCCAGTCATCAATCCTCCACAGTCACCGGTGAATTCGGAGGGAAAAGAAAGCATCGAGAGACAACCTGGAAAACCCGTAATATCTGGAGAATTGTAGGGGAGGGGCTTTTCACAGGGGCCCGTTCCCCTGTTCATCCATGCTCCCGCTCCTGTAACCCAGAAGATCGAGGCTTGCATAGGGGATCCCTATCTGCCGGAACTTTGCGTATATTTCATCCCCTGACGAGAGGACCTTCTCCTTGTCCCCGGGCCGGACCTCGATGCGTGCACAATCCCCGTGGAGCCTCACGCGGAGGACCTCGATGCCGAGGGACCGGAGAAACTCCTCGGCATGCTCGATGGCACCGAGCTTCTCCCTCGTGATGTCCGTGCCGTAGGGGATCCTCGTTGCAAGGCACGGAGAGGACTCCTGGCGAGAGAAAGGGAGGCCGAGCAGCTGCGATACAGCCCGGATATCGCCCTTTTCGAAACCACAGGCAGCGAGGGGGTGGGTGACTCCTGCTTCGTCCATGGCCCTGATCCCGGGTCGGAACTCCCGGAGATCCGTCCTGTTCACCCCGTCCGCGATCGTCCCGATCCCATGCGTGCGTGCCCGGTTATGGAGGATCACGGCCGCTTCCTTTTTGCAGACGTAGCACCGGTCCCTCTGGTTCGCGCGGAACCGGCCTTCCTCCAGGAGGGGAAATGGGATCACTTCGAGCGGAATGCCCGCGTATTCCGCCCTCTCCCGCGCCGCCTCAATGGCCTTCCGGGGGACGAGGGGGGAGTCGAGCAGGACACAGACGACTCTGCCGGGGAGACATTCCTGCGCCACGACGGCGAGGAACGAGCTGTCAACCCCGCCCGAATACGAGATGAGCAGCCGGTCCAGTGACCCCAGGTAGTCCCTGAGCCTCTCCAGGAGGGCGAATTCGTTGCAGGTGCCGCTTTCGGCCATGCGCAATCATCATCCGTGTCTTCCTCCGGCACGAGTATGCCTCGGGCTCCCCGGCCGCAGTGGCACGGGGAGGACCGCCGGGGGAGACCTGCGGTCTTTTGCACACTATTATTTTTTCAGAGCGATGATATAACCATGGAAACGACCGGAGAGCGTTTTTCTGGATGTGGCATGAACGATGGCCGGGAGACATAGGGACCTATCGGACCGGGACAGGGAACGGTACCTGCGCCAGATACCTCTGGTCGGGGAAGAAGGCCAGGAGAATCTCCTGAATGCATCGATATGCATCGCCGGTGCAGGCGGACTCGGTTGCCCCGCCGCCCTGTACCTGGCTGCAGCAGGAGTCGGGCACATCCGCATCGTAGACGATGACGTCGTGAGCATGAGCAACCTCAACCGGCAGGTGCTCTATGGAGAGGCAGACATCGCGAAGTCGAAAGCAGGAATAGCCGCAGAGAAGATTCGGTCGCTCGATCCAGGTATCCAGGTCGAACCACGGGACGTCACCCTGACCGAGGAGACCGTTTTTCCTGTGACGGAGGGCATGGACATCGTTGTCGATGCCCTGGACAACTACCCGGCCCGCTACCTCCTCAACGCCGTCGCACAGGAGAGGGGCATCCCCCTCGTCCACGCGGCAGTGAGCGGGTACTTCGGCCAGCTGCTGACTGTCCTGCCGGGACGTTCGGCGTGCCTCCAGTGTGCGGTGCCAAATCCTCCGGCCGGGAACCCGCCGCCGGTCCTCGGGGTCACCGCCGGGATCCTGGGGTGCATGCAGGCAGGAGAGGCCCTCCGGATTCTCCTCGGGGATGAGCCGCTCGCGAAGGACGCTCTCGTGGTCTGGGACGGGAAAACCGGGAGCTGGGAGAAGATACGCGTCAGGCGGGACCCGGGGTGCTCAGCTTGCGGGAGGGGGAAGAACAATGGATGACACGATACATGTCCGGACATTTGCCAGGTTCCGGGAACTATTCGGAGACGGTCTCGAGATCGCAGTCGCAGCACCTGCAACAGTCCGCTCTGTCGCTGCCGAACTCGCCCGGGTGAACCCGGCGGGAGCCCGGGAACTTCTCGATGGGGAAGGGAACCTCTCGAAGTCGGTCATTGTCATGGTGAACAGGGAGCGGGTGGCAGGGGCCGGGCGGGAGGATGTTCCCGTCCACCCGGGCGACGAGGTGGCGTTCTACCCGCCGGTGGCCGGGGGCTGAAGAGGGGAGCACGGAGATGATTCGAGTCACACCAGACGATTTCGATCCGGGAGATCTCATCACACGGGCACGGCAGAAGGATGTAGGAGCTGTCGTCAGCTTTCTCGGGATAGTTCGGGACGACGGGATAGAGGGAATGGACGTGGAGGCGTACGAGGAGGTTGCCGAGGGAGATCTACAGGAGATCGCAGAGGAGGCAGAGGCGAAATTCGGTGCCATCCATGTCGATATCGTGCATAGGATCGGACACCTGAGCGTGGGGGACGATATCGTCTTGATCGTCGTCGGTGCAAGTCACAGGAAGGCTGCTTTTCTCGCCTGCGAATACATCATCGATCGCATCAAGGAGCAGGTTCCCATCTGGAAAAAAGAGCATTCGCAGGATGGATCGTCACGTTGGGTTCAGGGCGAACACTAGACTTGAAGCCTAGCCACCTCGAAAAAGGGGAATTGTCCCCCCCCAATGGTAACTATTCAGTCTCGACCGAAAGATCTTTTTATAAGAACAACAAAATAAAAATAAGTGTCACACAAATCGCATAACCCTCAAAAGATTGGGTTGAATGACCCGTCATATCGGTATACACTTGCAGATATCTCCGTTCTCCTGGCAACGATTGACAGTCTCAAACAGACAATTGCAGAGCAGCAGCAGACAATAACAGCTCTCCAAAAAGAGAATGTCCACCTGAAAACCCGGCTTGCCGAACTCGAGGCACGGTTGAACCAGAACAGCACCAACAGCAACCGGCCTTCCGTCCAGCGATGGTTTTCGCCGTCCGCAGACACCACGCAAGAAGGGTGGAAATCCCCCGGGAGGTCAGCCCGGCCACCCGGGGCACACTCTCGAACAAGTCGCTGACCACGACGAGATCACTGTTCATTGCGTTACCACCTATTTCCGGATGTGGTGCATCCCTGGCATCAGAAGAAGCCACATCGGTCGAACGGCGGCAGGTCCATGACCTTCCCCCATTGAAGATCATTGTGACAGAGCACCGTGTCGAAAGCAAACGATGTCCACACTGTGGCACGATCACGCATGCAACATTTCCGGAGGATGTCAAGTACCCGGTGCAATACGGCCCGAACCTGAAAGCACTCATGGTCTATCTCAGCATTTATCAGCTTCTCCCCTATGACCGGGTCAGAGAACTCTTCAGCGACCTCTTCAACTGCTGCCCGGGCACAGGAACCATGGTCAATGCAAGTCTGTCGAGTGTTCCCGTGGTCTTGTGGGAGTTGAAGAGCAGGTTCGTATTTTCCTCAAAGATGCGGAGGTTCTGCATGCAGACGAGACCGGGATGCGAGTGACCGGGAAACGGCATTGGCTTCATGTTGCATGCACAGATCTCCTCACACTATACAGTTACCATCGTACCCGGGGTGCTTCAGCAATCGAGGCCATGCAGGTCCTACCAGAATTCGAAGGTACGGTGGTCCATGACTTCTGGCAAGAGACTTCTGCCGGGTGAGGGGATATATCGCAACCCATGAAAAAACACAATCAGTCCATATTAACGGCTTTGGCTGGTGCAGTGAGTGGGACCCCTTTCGTCCCAACCCTTGTTCATTTTCCAGGCTGAATAGTTACCCCCAATGAATCGTCAGCCCGCTCTTCTCCTCGTGGTGCACAGGCCTGCAGCGAGGAGGGCTACGACGGGGAGCAGCCCCGAAAACGTTGTCCTTGGTGATGCCGGTGCGAGCACGACCTCGATATGAGACGTCTCACCAGGGCTCTGGTTAAAGGTGAGGGCATGGTCCTCGTACCCCTGGAGAGAGAGGCGTATGGCATGTGCCCCGGCGGAGAGTGATGAGACTGTCAGGGGGGTAATGCCCCTGCCGGTGTTGTCGATGAAAACGTCCGCTCCGGAAGGTTCAGAACTGATGGATAGGATACCTGACCCTCCGGCAGCTGCAGAGGGAGAGAGTACTGCATTGACCTGTGTTGTCTCCCCTGCTGTCACAACGACGCGCGTTGTGTAGTCCTGGTAAGTATCCAGCGCGAGGGTCAGGGCATGCTCGCCCGGGAGTATGCCGGTCATGTCGAGGGGGTTGCCGGGCTGCGTGGTCCCCTGGAAAACCCCGTCCAGGTAGACGGATGCACCGGCCGGAATGGAATCGACATGGATGAACCCGCTCTCCGGAACGGTATACCGGCTGAGGGTAATATCGAGGGATGTGATCTGCTTTGTCTTCACTTCGACGAGGCCGGTCCAGTCCTGGTAACCGACGGCCTTGAGGAGGACAAAGTGCGTCCCTGCCGCGACGTTTCCGATCGTTGTCGCAGTCGAACCCCGGTATATCCCGTCGACATAGACATCCGCCCCACCGGGAGAGCTCTTCACCTGTATTATCCCCACCTCCGAGAGAGGCTGCAGGACCGCGTCGACCGTGACTGTCCCGCCGTCAGGGATGTCCACGATCGTTGCATAGGGCTGGTACCCAGAGAGATATGCCTGGACGAGGTGCCCTCCTGCCCTGATATCCTGGTACGTCCAGGGAGACTGCTGCCCCTTCCCCTCATCGACCATGACCAGAGCGCCCGTAGGCTGGGACCTCACGACGAGGGTCCCCAGTGAACCAGTCGGCACGAGTTCCGCGGAAATGTAGGCAGTCTTTCCTGGGGAGACCGTGGGGGTATAGGACGCCGTGTACGAATGGTAACCATTTGCTGAGACAGTGATGATACGAGGGGCCTTCTCGGAGGGATCGATTGGGTACGTGACCGGGGTCATCCCGATGAGCGTCCCATCGATGATGACCAGGGCACCTGGTGGCCTTGACTCTATCCGGAGGAACCCGGCCTGGTCACCGGGAGACTGGGGGGAGGGGGCTGCCGTGCCCACGAGGATGGCCGCAAAAAAGAGGACTCCCAGAAAAGAGGAACATGCCTGCATATACGAAGTTTTGTTCACCGTCCCCCTACAAATACCCAGTGCTTCTCCCGTGTTATTCGATCGCAAAATCCTTCCGTCCAGAGATTATTTAGCAGGGAAGAGTGCAAACTGATCACCAATGGCCCGGGTCTCGTGAGGGGGATCTTTCCGGGAGGAAACACCCCGTGCACGGAAGACCGGGGGGAGTGCGCCGGATATGTTCGAGCAGCTGAATAGGTTCGAAAGGGCGATATACTACATCCTCATCGTACTCCTGGCACTCGTCATCGTGTTTTCAGTTCTCGAACTCGCGTGGGAGGTTGTCAATGGTATCGTCCTTGACTCGACGTACCGCCTTGAAAACCACGAGCTACTCACCATCTTTGGTTTCTTCCTCCTCGTCCTCATCGGTATCGAGTTGCTGGACACCATCAAGGCTTATATCAGGAAACAGGAGATCCACGTGGAGATTATCGTCCTCCTCGCCATCATCGCGGTCGCACGGAAGATCATTCTCCTCGACCCGTATGGTGATATCCCTATCTCGGATATAACCCTCGGGGGTATGGGGGTTGTCGTCATCTGCCTTGCAGGCGCTTACTACCTGCTCAAAAAAGCAGGTATATCCGTCGAATAGCTCGCCGGTACGACCTTTTTTTCCTGGGATGGATCCATTGTTCTGCAAGCAGTTCTATCCCATTTTTCCAGTCGGAAAGTTATTCACAACAGGTGCACATCCGTACATGGTACCGCAACAGGTTAGGAGATGAAAAAATGGTCGAGAACGCACAGTCCATGACCCTATTGTTCCTCGTGGTCGTCTCGCTCTGCATTGCATCACCTGTTTCAGCCATCGTGCAGGAGATTACATACAGGGGCAGTGTGACTGCCATGGACCCGCTGACACTGACCCTGACCATCAGGGCCGAGTCTCAGTACGGGTGCAACTATACCGGGGGGCAGCCTTCCTGCGGTTTCATGCCGATCGCCCCTGTCCAGGTCGTCGGGGCAGTGCCTGACGAAGGTCTCTTCAATACGTTCCATAACGGTGACCTGGTCACGGCAACCATCCTGGGCGGGACTGGGGGGCAATGGGCAGGAATCGCCCTCGTCGTGCTTCCTCCAGGAAGCAGCACATACGTCGCAACGGATATTTACGGCGATCCAAAGACCATCCCGGTCACTCTTGGTGGTGATTACAAGGTCGACTATTCGACTCTCCCCGACTGCTCGAGCTGCAGCGGCTCCGTATGCAAAGCCCTTTCTGCACACGTCGTCGTCAGGAGCGGTGAGACCATCGTGCAGGAACAGTCCCTGAATAACGGGCAGTCAACACGCTATTCCGGGAGGAACGACGGGTCTTCGATAAGTGTCCTTTATCTTTCGGGTGAGGCACCGGGAGATTCCTGTCCCGGGGCGACTCCTGTGACAGGAATGCAACCGATATCGAACTTCGTCATTCACGTGACTCCACCGGTCGGGGGTTTCTCAGGTCCCCGGGAGACCGTGCAGCAGGGACCCGTGGGTGAAGGTGCGGAAAAGCCCAATGGAACTGCAGTTCCTGAAAAAACACAGGCTGGATGGTTTTTCCTGAGTCCTGCCGCTGCCGTGGGAGTGCTCGCAATGCTCCGCTGGGCATGCGGGAAAAACCGTTGAATTTTTCGGAATAACGGGAATGGACAAAAGCGATTCGCAAGTTCGTGAAGAGATTCGCCGCTCCTGCCAGAAGATATCTGCTGCAAAGACCCGCGGGGAGGCAGGGATTCTCATGGCACAGGAGATCTCCACGTTCTCCCTCTTCGACCTGCAGGTCATCATGGGGCGGGTGCGGTACGAAGTCCACCGTCTCCCCCCAAGTTACAGGAAGGTCGCCGCACCTTACCTGCTCGGGCAGATAGTCAATGCGCACCATAACCTCCTGATGACGTGCGCGAACGGGGGATTTTCCCGCATGGTGCAGCCCGTCAGGGATAGGACTGCCTATGACTCCTTCTTCGCAATGGTTCCGGAAGGCTGTTTCGTCTTCGATTGCTCGCGGGAATACCTCCCCCAGTTCCATTCTCCACGGCACCGCCTGTTCTATTACATCCTTGCCGGTTTCACGATGTTCGTCCTCGAAGAGCCCGGCCATCCTGTCGGCACCCCGTTTCCCGGCGGCCTGGCTGTCAGGGAGAGGAATGGGTCGTATTACTGCCCGGTCAGGGACAAGCAGAAAGAGGTCTTCTTTGCACTGTGCAATTTCTGTCCTGCGATACAGGACGAGGGGTCGTGACCCTCTCCGATCCAGGAGGTACTCACCGATACCAGGCCTGCCACGTGTCTTAAAGGTCATTTCAGTGGCAGGTCATCAGGGACAAGGGAGCTTGCGCCTTTCATTCAGGGCCAGGGGTCCTCTGTCGAATGTCCTTTGCCAGCGAGAAGAGGGCGCCGACCATGCAGAGGGCGGCGCTGATGACCAGGATCTTCTGGATCGTGAGGGCGAGGAGGGCGGGGTCCACGTCCTGGAGAGAACCCGCATAACCGTGCGCAGAGAGGTCCAGGGAGAGGATGATGGCAGACAGCGAGACCCCTGCAATCGTGCCCAGGTTCTTGAGGGTCGCACTCATGCTCGAGGCGAGGGAAGACTGTTCCAGGGGGAGGGACCGCATGATCTCTGTCGAGTTGGGGGCGAGGAAGAACGATATCCCCATTGACAGCGGTACCAGGAGGAGCAGTATCATCGTTATATCCCTCGCGACGACGGCGAAGCCCAGGAGAAAGAGCGAAACCCCGGACAGGCCGATACCCCATGCCGGCAGGACCCTGACGTTCCACCTGTCATAGATGATACCCGCAACAGGGGAGCCGACGATGACAATGATGGGTATGACCAGGAACACGAGCCCGACTCCCAGCGGGTCCATGCCCAACGCTCCCTCGAAGTAGAACGGCCCGACGAGGTAGAGCATGAAAAATGCGAGGTAGATGCAGGCCATTGACAAATTCGGGAGGGTGAAGTCGGGGTCCCGAAAAAGGGAGATGTCGACGAGGGGGCGGGGTTCCTTCCTCTCGGCGAGGATGAAGAGGATGAAGGTGAGCGCGGCGAGGCAGAGGAGAAAGAGAGTCCCCGGTGACAGGGTGCGCCCCGAAGAGATCTCTTCAAGGGAGAGGACCAGGAAGACCAGGAACGCGACGAGCGCTGCGGCTCCCGGCCAGTCCATCGAAAAATCCTTTGCAGGACCCCCCTCCGGCGGTGAAAAATAGATGAATAGGATGATGCTGGCCACTCCTATCGGGACGTTGATCAGGAAGATGTATTGCCATCCCAGGGAACCCGTGACAATTCCACCGAGGAGCGGGGCTGCGATCGCGGCAACTGCGGTCGTTGTCCAGATGTAGCTCATCACCCTGCCCTGTTCCCCCTGTCCGGAGGTCTCGTAGAGGATCGCAACGCAGATCGAGAAGATCATTGCCGATCCGCCTGCCTGGAGGACCCGGTAGACGACGAGGTCCCAGAGGCTCGACGAGAGCCCGCACGCAAGCGACGAGGTGGTGAAGAGGACAAGCCCGGCGAGGAAAAGCCTGTTTTTTCCTGTGAACTCCGATACCCTCCCGAAAATGAGCAGGAGACTGGTCTCGGTGACAAGGTAGGCCGTGAATATCCACTGGGACTGTACGACGTCAACCGAAAACGCCTTCGTTATAGTCGGAAGGGCTATGCCGACGACGATACCGTCGATGACGGCCATTGCAACGGCTGCCATGATAATGACCCGTATCACGGTGGGGCTTTGGCCTGCAGCCGTTCTCGGATGACCTGCGTCCTGGTGCATATTCTTTGGGAGCCGATAATCCCCGGACTCACTGTAAGGGTTTTTTCCCAGCGAGCAAAAACCCATTCACTGTTCTCCCCTCCCGGGAGGGGGTTCCCCATTAAAAATGCAGGGATTATTGGGGGTCTCCACTGTTGCGATCGGTAACAGGGAATTCATTCCAGGCACGAAAATGAGAAAAAGTGACACCCCTCCAGGTCACAGTCCCGAAAATCTTCACGATTCAACTTTTTCGTCAAGACCCCGAACTGGACGATTCTTCGTGCCCTTTTCCAAGACGATCGAGAGGTGGAGGGGCAATGGGGACATGAACCGATCGCCACCGCCTTCGATCGAGCCGGGGCAGGAAATTCCTAGGAGATACCCCGAGGTTTTCTGACCGGCTGCGGGAACCCTGAGTGGCAGGAGGGAAGGGTTCACCTGTGATTCGCGAATTTCTCGAGCTCCTTCTGCCTGAGCTCCCCGCGCTTTATCTTCCCGGAGATCGTCTTCGGCAATTCCGCCACGAACTCGATAGCCCTCGGGTACTTGTACGGGGCGGTATTCTTCCGGACGAACGCCTGGATATCCCTGACCAACTTCTCCGACGGCTCGAACCCGGGTTTCAGGACGATGAAGGCCTTCACGATCGTGCCGCGGATGAGATCGGGCGACCCGACCACCGCCGATTCCGCAACTGCAGGGTGCTCGATGAGGGCAGATTCCACCTCGAACGGGCCGATGCGGTAGCCCGCGCTCTTGATGATGTCGTCGTCCCGGCCGACGAACCAGAAATAGCCGTCGTCGTCCATGCAGGCCTTGTCCCCGGTATAGTAGAACCCGTTCACGAACGACTCTGCATTCGCTTCTGGATTGTTGAGGTACTCGACGAAGAGCCCCACGGGGCGCGGGTCGAGCTTGATCGCGATCCGTCCCTGCTCTCCCCGGGGGACCTGGTTCCCCTCCTCGTCGTGGAGCTCGATGTGCCACCCCGGCGCCGGCCTCCCCATCGAGCCGGGCTTGATTTTCATCCCGCGGTACGTCCCGATGCAGCATACCGTCTCAGTCTGGCCGTAACCCTCGGCGATGGGGAGACCGGTCCCCGCCTGCCAGACACGCACGACCTCGGGATTGAGCGGCTCGCCGGCACTCACGCAGCGGCGCAACTCGCGGAGGTCGAACTTCTCGAGATCCGCGAGGATCAGCATGCGGTAGATGGTCGGGGGGACGCAGAACGTGGTGATCTCGTATTTTTCCATCAGCGGGAGGAGCTCGGTTGCCTTGAACTTGCCGCGTGCATCGTACACGAACACGCACGCCCCCAGGATCCACTGCCCGAAGATCTTTCCCCAGGCGCACTTCGCCCACCCGGTGTCAGAGTACGTGAAGTGGACGTCGTTTTGGGTCAGGTCATGCCACAGTCCTGCTGTGACCAGGTGCCCGAGCGGGTAGGAATGGTCGTGCAGCACCATTTTAGGCTCGCCCGTCGTTCCGGAAGTGAAATAGATGAGCATCGGGTCAGTGGAAAGCGTCTTCTTCTCTCCCGGAATGCTCACCGAGTGGTGGGAGACAGG
>JAKPSJ010000100.1 GCA_029555345.1 Methanobacteriota archaeon
GTGGTGGCCCAGCTGCTCGAACTGTTCGAGGCGGGACTGCACCTGCCGGTAGGGATCGTAGCCGTGCAGCCGGGCCCGGAGGGCTGCAGGTTCTTCGCCGGTGTAGGACTGCGGCGACTGGAACGGGTGGTCGGGACCTCCGGGGCAGGGGAGGCACTTCCCATGGGGGCAGGGAAAAGGGGAGGTCATGACCGCGACCGGTGCCACACCGGAGAGGGTGCGGGTGGGCTTGACGAGGAGAACGGTCCGAAGACGGTCACGCTCGCCGGGGAGGGCGGCGGCAAGCAGGTCGGAGTTCCGGGGGATGGTGGGCAGCCCGTGCTTCCCGCAGACTTCGACCTTGACCCGCGTGACATCGGAAGGGGGTATGTCCCGGGAAAGGAGTTGATCGATGATCTCCCGGTGAACGTCCGGACCGGCCATAAAAGGGTTAATGTTCGACGACGGCCTTCTCCGGGACCATCTCGACGCGCATGGGGTGGTTTTGGGAATGGAGGTGGGAGACTATCTCGTCGCCGAGGGCAAGGATAGCTTCCTTGTGGCATTTCTTGTTTTTGTGGATGTGCACAGGGGAGATTTCAAGAGAATCGTAATGCTTGGTAGGGATTTCATGGTTGGTGATGTTTTCAGAGTATCTTTTAATGTGGATCATCAGCATGTGGAGATGGAGGAGCTCTTCTTTTTGCACACTATCACCTTCTTCACGTCATCTTTTTTCAGAGAAACAAGATATTCATTTTGGGTGATCTTTATATCCATCTTTTCGCATGCAGCAGGGTCGCTCACGGGACTGGCAATTGGGGACGCATTGGGTGCGCCCCTTGAAAGCTTCCCTCCGCCGCCCCAGAAAGTCACGGAAATGAAGTATTCTTTGAAAAGGGACCTGGAACCGGGTTCCTGTACCGATGATACAGCCCAGGCCCTCGCCCTTGCCGAGTCCCTCGCCACCTGCCACGGGTTCTGTCCATACGACGTGATGAGGAGGTTAATCGCAAGGTACGAACTGCACCCCGGTGTTTACGGGCCCACCTCCAGCAGGGTCTTTGAACTGGTCCTGGGCGGGTGGGACCCGGCCCTTGCCGCCCGGTCCGCCCACCTGGCGAGCGGGTCGTCCCGGAGCAACGGCAGCGTGATGCGGGGCCCGCCGATCGGGATCTTCTATGCAGGGCCTATGGTCGAGGCCTGCAGCGAGGCTTGTTCACGGCTCACCCATGACGACCCCGTTGCCGGTGCATGCTCGGCGTTCGTGAACCGCATGGTCAGCGACCTGTGCCGGGGGGCCTCCCGGGAACGGGCCTACGGGCGGGCCCTCTCCCGGTGCCGGGACGAGGAAGTGGCCGCCATGCTGGGTGATTTCCGGCGGCATGAACCGGTCCCCGGACTCGACTGCCTCCTTGCCACCCATGCAGCCCTGGCCGTCTTCATGGGGGGCAGGAGTTTTGAAGGGGTGCTGGTGGCAGCGGTGAACCTCGGTGGTGATGCTGATACGGTCGGTGCCATCTCCGGGGCGATGGCCGGTGCCGCATCCGGGATCTCCGCCATCCCGTCCCGGTGGCTGGCGTCCCTCCGGGAACTTCCCCTGGTCACCTCGACGGCTTACCGGCTCTGGGCAGCGTCACGCGAATGAGGAGGCTCCCGGCACAGCGTGACCGCCGTTTTCAGACCGGCATCAACTCGACGAGGTGCAGGTTCCGCCCTCTCTCACAGGTTTCCGGGACGTTCCCGATCACGTCCTGCACGATATACTTCTCCCCCTCGACCAGTCCCTCGGGGTGGCAGAGGTCGAAGTTTATGCAGTCCTCCCGGGAGCATGAGAACTCGAACTGGATCTTCGTGTTCCTGATGGCCATGTCGGCGCTGATGAGCACCGGGATCGGGGACTCCACGACCTCGACTGACAGCGCACCGTTGAGGTGCACCGGGCAGCTGTGCTCGGTCTTGCGGACGGCGACGATCCGGTACCTCCGCCCTTTCTTCAGGTTGTTGCAGGCCTTGGAAAGCTTGCAGGACCCGCATTCCCCAATCGTCCCTTCATAGATGAACTCGAGCCCGTTCTTGGCCAGCTCCTTTCCGATCAGCGTCACTTTCGGTTTTATTTCTGCCATCGATCATTCCTCATACAGCATTTGGATCAGGTGTTCCGCGGACTCGAGGGAGAGGCCCATATCGAGGATGGTGAACCGTTCCGGCCGGATCTCCTTTGCCGCGAGCAGTGCCCTGGCAGCGGTCGCATCCGGGATACCCATCTCTCCCGGTGTGACCGGGGCGCCGATCTGCCGGAGCGCCTGGCG
>JAKPSJ010000130.1 GCA_029555345.1 Methanobacteriota archaeon
CGCGAACAGGGAGCTCGAAAAGACGCCGGAACGTGTCGCGGAGGTGGACCAGCTGATGCAGCGTGTCGAGTCCGGTGACCCCGAAACCGTCCGCAAGTTCCGATCGGCGGTCGTCGAGTGCCTGGACGGTTTCCGGGTGACCCTGGCCCGCCTGGGCGCCAGGCACGACCGGTTCGTCTGGGAGAGCGACTTCGTCCGGAACGGAGATACCGAGAGGGTCCTCGCAAGGCTCCAGCACATGGACGAGTGCCACGAGGACGGCAGGCTCTGGCTCGACCTCTCCTCCTGTGGCTTCGAGAAGGAGTACGTGCTGCGAAGGAGCGATGGGACGTCTGTCTACGCGGCGAGGGACCTCGCGTACCACACATGGAAGGCACGCAACTTCGACCGCGTCATCGATGTCCTTGGTGCGGACCACAAACTGATCGGCGCCCAGCTCGCAACGACCCTCCGCCTCCTCGGGGAACGCCCACCCGAGATCGTCCATTTCGAGTTCGTCTCCCTCCCCGAGGGGTCGATGAGCACGCGGGCAGGCAAGTTCGTCTCAGCCGACGAACTCCTGGACGAGGTCGAACACAGGGCCTTTCTGGAAGTGACGTCGCGGAGGCCGGAGCTTCCCGAGGCGGAAAGGAAGGAGATCGCGCGGGCCGTCGCCCTCGCGGCGGTTCGGTACGATATCGTGAAGATATCCCCGGACAAGAGCATGGTCTTCGACTGGAAGGAAGCCCTGGACTTCGAGAAGCAGAGCGGACCCTATATCCAGTATGCCCACGCCAGGGCGTGCAGCATCCTCGAGAAGGCAGGGGCATTCGAGGCTGCCTGTGCGCCGGAGGACCCGCACGAACTCGCCCTCGTCCGCCACATCACCCGGTTCCCGCTGGTGATGGAGAACGTCGTGCGGGAGTTGAAGCCACACCTCCTTGCCGCGTACGCGCGGGAACTCGCAGACCTCTTCAACACGTTCTACCACTTCGTGCCGGTTCTGAAGAGCGGGGGTAGCCTCCGGGACTCCCGCCTCACGCTCGTCCTGGCGACCCGGAACACACTCGCGGAGGCGTTGAAAGCACTTGGCATCGACCCGCTCACAACCATGTGAGGCCCTGCGCCGCCAGGGGTACCAGTTCTTCGGCGAGGGATCGTCAGCTGCCCTCAAGCCCTGCCTCTGGTGCAAGAAGGCCCTGAGGGGAGGAGAGAAGTGCTACAAGCACCAGTTCTACGGGATCGAGAGCCACCGCTGCGTCCAGATGACCCCCACCCTGCGGTGCAACCAGCGCTGCCTCTTCTGCTGGAGGTCGTTTGAGCATGCCTATCCCGGCGAGAGAGACTGCACTCCCGCCGAGATCTGCGAGAGACTCCTCCCCCTCCAGAAACGGGCCCTCTCCGGGTACAAGCCGTCGCCCTACGTCACGCCTGAGCGGTTCGCCGAGGCGCTGCAGCCGCGGCACGTCGCGATATCCCTCTCGGGCGAGCCAACCCTCTACCCGTTCCTGCCGGAGCTCATCGATGCCCTCGGGGGAAAGGGATTTTCGACATTTCTGGTGAGCAACGGGACGAACCCTGACGTGCTCTCGCAGTGCAGGCCTTTCCAGACCTACGTCTCGCTCACCGCCCCGGACAGGGAGACCTACCTCGCCCTCTGCAGGCCGGAAGAGGACTACTGGGACCGCATCCAGGAGAGCCTCGATCTCCTCGGAAAACGGAGGTCCGCGGTCCGGATCACATTGGTGGAAGGGTACAACGATTCCGATCCGGCGTCCTATGCAAGGATGGTCCAGGACTCGGGAGCCTCCTTCGTGGAGGTGAAGGGATATATGTTTCTGGGATACAGTAGAAAACGATTGCAAAGGGAGAACATGCCGAGTTTTGCCCACGTGAAGAAGTTCGCGGAAGAGATCGCCCGCATCTCGAGTTACAGGTTCCGGGACGAGAACCAGGCCAGCCGCGTCGTATGCCTGGAGCGTGAAGGATGAGGTTCGATCCCGAGGCATGGAAGGTTCGGTCCCGCGAGCACTTCGAGAAGGCCTGGCACGAAGGCCCCGGGGTCCTGACACCCCCACGGGCGAGTGACCGGTACCCCCGGCTCTATTACCCGGCAGCCGTCCCGCACCCGGTCTTCGACATGGTCAACCGCCTCCGTGAGACGTACCTTCGGCTTGGATTTGCCGAGATCTGCAATCCCATCATCGTCGAGGAGCAGGACGTGTACAGGCAGTTCGGGCCGGAGGCGAGCGCTGTCCTGGACCGCGTCTTCTACCTCGGAGGGCTCGAGCGCCCCAACCAGGGGATAGGGCGGGAGGAACTGGAGGGGATCGCGTCGATAACCAAGAAGCCCGTCACTCCGGAGGAAGAGGAGAGGCTCCGCCAGATCCTCCAGGACTACAAGAGGTCCGCGATAGACGGCGACGACCTCGTCCACGCGACGTCGGAGGCCCTCGGGATCGATGACGGCGTAACAGTCGAGATCTACGAGAAGGTCTTCTCGGCGTTCCGAAACCTCGCCCCACGGTCTTCCCGGTCCACGCTGCGCAGCCACATGACGAGCGGGTGGTTTATCACGCTCTCAAGACTCTGGGAGAGGAGCCCGCTGCCGCTCAGGCTCTTCTCCGTGGACCGCTGTTTCCGCCGCGAACAGGAGGAGGGGCCGACCCGCCTGATGAGTTACCACTCGGCCTCGTGCGTCGTCGCGGGCGAGGACGTCACCAACGAGGAGGGGAAGGCTGTCTCCGAGGCCCTGCTCTCGGCATTCGGCTTCACGGACTTCCAGTTCCGGCCGGACGAGAAACGGTCGAAGTACTACATGCCCGACACGCAGACAGAGGTCTATGCCAGACACCCCGTCCACGACTGGGTCGAGGTGGCCACGTTCGGGATGTACTCCCCCTCGGCCCTCGCCGAGTACGGAATTGGCATTCCCGTGATGAACCTCGGGCTCGGCGTGGAACGCCTCGCGATGATCATGACGGGTGCAAAGGACGTCAGGGAGATGGTCTTCCCCCAGTTTCACCCAAGACCCCTCTCAGACCTGGAGATTGCACGCGGGGTCACACTGCGGAGCGAGCCCGCGACGGTGGAGGGAAGGGTGCTCGGCCAGGCGATCGCCCGCACGGCTTGGGAACATGCGGCAGAGACCGGCCCCTGCTCGTTCGTCGCGTACGAAGGGCCGATTGCCGGCGTGCAGATTCGCGTGTTCGTGGAGGAGGAGGAGGAAGGGGCGAAGCTCCTCGGGCCTGCATGCGGCAACGAGGTCTTCGCCTACCAGGGGGCAGTCCTCGGCGTGCCTGACACCCCCCAGTGGGCCGAGGTCCGGAAGGGAGGCATCTCCTGCGGCATCTCGTTCCTCGACGCTGTCAGCATGCTCGCCGCAGCCCGCATCGAGGAGGGGGTGGCCTGCAGGAAGCCCGTGCACGTCCAGGTCAAGATGGCGAGGCTTCCCGGCGACATCAACCTGCGCATTGCGGACCACGTGATGCGGGACATCACGGATAGGAAGAAGAAGGTGGACGTCCGCGGCCCTGTCTTCTTCGCGGCAAGGTCTGAGATTGCCTGAGACGGCCAGAGAAGTTTCGAACTCCACGGCCGTATCCGTTTAGGGCCGATAAAGAGCGAGGAGAGACCTCAGCTCCATCTTTCGTCATTTTCATCTCCCTCTTCTCAGGTCCTCTGCCATCCTCTCGAGTGCCGCGGCAACCTTCATCCGGAAATCGTCCCGGTCGACTGCACGGGCGACGTGCCGGTCGAGGACCATGATCCGGTCCGCCTGGGCGACCAGAGTATCCAGGGCGCATGCGGCGAAGACGAGGGCCGTCTCCCCCATCTTCCCGCGGTCTCTGCTCAGGATCTCGGAGAGCGGCGTGACCTCCTCGTTCTGGAGCGAGCTCCTGACGAGAAGGTTGGGCGAAGCCCTGTCCTCGTCGATGACGAGGAGGGGGCATCCCCGCTTGACCGCTCTCTGCACCTGGTATGCCATGTTCATCGAACCGCTGCCCATGCCAGACGCCGCGTGCACCGTCCCGCTCATCCCGGGTGGGAGTGCCGAGAAGAACATGCTCACGTCCGCTCCTGCCAGCATGGCATTCACCGCCTCAGCCGTGCAGATGCCGTGCACGGTGACCACCATCTCCCTGCCGTCCCCGACAGCATGGTCGTCCATCCCGGCGACGATCCCCTCGAGGAATGTCGTCTTCCCCTGTGCATTCGAACCCGCGACTGCGAACGCCTCCCGCCTCTTGATACCGAGTCCCGTCATCGCCTCATTACTGGCAGGGAGTTCGAGTTCGACGGGAGAGAGTTCCGCCGGGCAGGAGAACGGGACGCTCGTCCCTTCCTTCGGCCCGGCCGTCCGGAAGTAACACCTGTACCGCGTGTAGGAGCGTGCCAGCCGGGCGCCATCCCCGACGAACGAGACGAGCCCCAGATCCGGGAGCTGCTCCCTGAGCAGTTCCTGGTCGAGCGTTGCCGTCCAGGCAGACTCTAGTTCCCTGGCCGGGACCGAGAATATCACGCGTGCGACAGCGTCGCAGAAGCGGGCGACCCTCTCTGCGATAGTGGACAGATCGCGCCGCGTGAACGCATCGGGGCACGGAACAGCTCCCCCGACGAGCAGGTGGACGCCTGCACTATCCGCATAGTTCCGGCCGCCTGCATGCCAGAGGTGCGCTGCAAGCTCTGCAGGAGAGGACACAAGGGTAAAGGGCTCGGTCAACGAGGCGAACTGGTGGGGGAACCGCGTGCCTCTCCCGACGAGCGGCCCGAGCGCTTCGTCCGATGCTGCCGCCTGCTTGACACGCTCGATGACGAGGGCGACGGCGCCGGCCGATCCTTTTGGGTCGAGGGGGATCTCGGAGAGGAGCGGGCGAAAGAGGAGCAGCGGGAGTGAGAAGACAAGTGCACTGCCATCGAAAGACCGGACCACGTATGCCGTGACGTTCCTGACCGCATGTGCCCTGTCGATCTCCCACCGGTCGTCTCCGGGGAGTGCAAGGAGCTCTTCGAGGCATGCATCCAGTCCGCGATCGGACATATATCTTCGGTACGGTAGGGGAGCGTAAAAAAGGAGGGTGGGGGAATGCTTGGGTGTGGAAGGGCGATGGGAAAAACGGGTCGCGGGTGACACCCGTGGTCGATGAGTAGAGAGGCCCTCGTCCCGGGATCCCGGCCCCCTTTATTGCGGGTAGTGCAACGGGAGGCTTTCTCATCGGGGCACCAGGGAACACGGTCACCGGTCGTTTCTCGCGAGTTTTGCGATCGACCGGGAGAGTGCCTCTATCTCATCGAACCGGGGCTCTTCCATCCCGCGCTTCGTGATCCCCTCCCTTGTCGCGATGAGATATGCATCGGGAACCCTCCCGACGAGAGCGATCCTATTCCCGGCACAGCACTGATCGCACCCATCCACCGCGACCAGGCGCTCGTCGGTGTCCAGTTCCTCCTCGAGGGGGCGCTTGAGTCGGGTGAGGGCGAGGTGACGGGAGAGGAGGGCCGGGTACCTGCACCGGAGAAACTGGCCCGCCATCGTGGTGAGCTGCCCCGTGTGGGAGATCCCCGAGCAGGTCAGGAGGAGAACCGGGCGTTCGTCATCGGTCATGGATACCTGCGGTTGTCACCGAGAGATGTCACCTGCATTCGCACCCACAACCACAGGACCCCCCCGACTCCACCACGCTGACGATCACCTGCCTCAGCAGTTCCGGTGTGATTGCCTCGTAGAGGTCCCCCTCGTACTCGATTGCACGGCAGACCGCCGAATCTTCTCCCGTGATGCAGGCGCAGGAACAGCAGGGGGTCTGGACGACTTCCGAACCCGCGAGGTAATCCTCGAGTGGCCTGCCGTCGAGGAGGACCTGGTTCGATACTTCGATCTCCGAATCGGGGAGTACGGTCTCCCTGAATTCTATCGCGATACCCTTCTCCTGGAAATAGGGCTCGAGTTCCTTCAGAACATCGCGTATCGCGTCACCTGTCAGGCTGCAGCGCTCGCAGGTGCCAGACACATCGTTTCCGATGTGCTTCCATTCAAT
>JAKPSJ010000006.1 GCA_029555345.1 Methanobacteriota archaeon
ATTTGGTTGCCCTGCGTATCATCCATGCCTTGCAGGAACTCCCCTGGAAAACGAGCCCGGGACGCGGCTGAACGCCCATCACCGGTACTCGCATTCCCACCCGGAACCTGCTTCTTCCACCGCGAACGCACCCGCGAGCCGGCATTGCGCCGCAAAACCGGTGCAATGGCAGGGGTGCATGCGGGAGACTCCCATCTCCGCAAGGGCCGAGACGGTCTCCTCGAGCCGCGACGCCGATGCGCCGGCGAGGTGGAACCCGCCGACGATGTCAAGGACCCTCTCTTCCCCGCAGACCTCGCGGGCGTATGCCACGGTGTTGCAGATCCCGGAGTGCGAACAGCCCGTGACGATGACGACCCCCTCCTCTCCCACGTACGCGAGTGCACTGTCGTCGGAGAGGGGGTCGGGGACGAGCCCCATGGGACCTTTCTTTGTCCTCTTCCTGGACTGGTCCGCGCCCTCGAACGCGAAATGCCGCGGTATCTCGCCAAGGAAGACGAGGTCCGAAAAGAGCCAGGCAGGCTCCTTCGAGAGCTGGAGATCGAAGTGTTCGCGGCACTTCTCCTCGGAGACGAGCGTCCCCGCCTCGGGCAGGTCATCCGTCTTCTTTGTCAGGAATACGTCGGGATGGGCGACGAGCGTGGGGCGGGTGCACGGCCTCTTCCCGGTCCGGGCCTCCGTCATTGCCATGATGTAGGGGACGAGCCCCCACGTGTGGTCCAGGTGCCCGTGGGAGAGGACGATATAACGGCTGTCAAGGATATCCAACCCCATCCTGCGGGAATTTTCGAGGAATGCACCGGAATAGCCGAGGTCGAAGAGGACTTTTCCGCTCCCGGTCTCGACGAGGGCAGAAAAAGCAGGTTCCGCCAGGAGATAGCGGTCGACAAGGGTGGAACTGTCGACAAGGATCCGGAGCCGCATGGTCTCTCACTGGTCCTGCTTCTTTCTCTCCCCGACGACCCGTATCGCGGTTTCGACGATTGCCAGGAGCTCTTCTACTGCAAATTTCTCTGAGTTCAGCACGATGTGGTAGGGCGCGAGGTCCCGGATATCGATGCCATAGTAATCGCGGTACCGGCGCGCCTCGCAGGCTTCCCTCTCCTGCGTCAGGAGGAGGGCGGACTCCCTGTCCCCGGGGGTGTCTCGGGAGAAGATGCGCTCCACCCGGCAGGAGAGCGGCGCCTGGAGCCAGATCCTCAGATCCGCGTTCCTGACAAACCACCCAGAGAGCCTCCCCTCGGCAACGATATCGTCCTCCCTCTCTGCAATCTCGCGCTGCCGAAAGTCGATATCGCGGTCGATTGCAGGGTCCTTCTCGGCCATCCTGCCAAGTTCCGGGAGATCGACGCCTCTCTCCTGCGCCATCTGCCGGAACACTTCGCCGGCAGAGATCATCCTGTACCCGTGGAGATCCGAAAGGTGGCGGGCAAGAGTGGTCGTTCCACTCCCTGGAAGCCCGCTCACCGTGATTCGCATCAGATTCCCCCGATATTGAGCGATTTCCGGATGACCTGGCTGATCGTGAGGGAGCAGATCATGTACCAGATGATCCAGGCCGGGAACGGGCCGAGGACTCCCTCGGACAGCGTGTGCTGCCCGAAAAACGGCATGACGATAGGTGCATCCGGGGTGATGCCGAGGCGGAAGAGGAGCCAGAAGAAGATGGGGACCGTGATGATCAGGATGTATGCCATGGGGGTGAACTGCTGCTGGGAGAGTTCCATCTGCTCCTTCATCATCCGGTCCCTCTTTGCGTCGAGCTTCTTTATCCTCTTTTCGTCGCCGGAGAGCTGGGCCTCGCGGTACTCCCTCTGGAAGACCTTCATCCGTTCCTGGACCTCGGTCATCTTCTCGTAGTCGATGGTATACTTCTGGATGATGGAGGAATAGAGGGCCGTGAGGGCTGAAAGGATGATGATGAGGACGAAAAAGGGCATCATCTCCGCGAGCGGACCGAGGACCACGTCCAGTCCCTTGCCGACTCCGTCGCGGAGGGGGGCGATGCTGTACGAGAACATCATCGCCATCGCCACCATGAGGGCAATGAACCCTTTATGACTGCTCTTCATGGCCCTCACCGGAGCACGTCTGCCATCTCGCGCACCGCGAAGTCGAGGAGGTTGTCAGCGTTCGTGATGTACTTGACCGTGCA
>JAKPSJ010000035.1 GCA_029555345.1 Methanobacteriota archaeon
ATTGCACTCATGAGGGAATCCGGGGCGGACTTCGACGCCGATTACTTCCTGTTCAAGAGGGCCCCCTCGAAGGCTCCCTTCTACGAGATCGAAGACATCATCCGGGACCTGGATTTTGCCACGAAGGACAACGCCCGGTACGGCCAGAAGATGCCGCTCGTGATCCTCATGGACAACGGGTCGACGGAAGAGGACCTGCCCTCGATGAAGATGGCGCAGGTCTACGACCTCCCCATGGTCGTGATCGACCACCACCACCCCGACGAGGTCGTCGACCAGTACCTGGTCGGGCACGTCAACCCCTACCACGTCGGCGGGGACTTCGGGATCACGGCCGGGATGCTCGGGACAGAGATCGCACGCCTCGTCAACCCCTCCATCGAACCGTTCATCATGCACCTGCCTGCAGTGGCAGGGGTGGGAGACAGGAGCGAGGCCCCGGAACGCTCCAGGTACCTCGCCCTCGTGCAGGACACCTATACCGAGGAGAACTGCAGGGACATCGCCCTTGCCCTGGACTACCAGCAGTTCTGGCTGCGGTTCAACGACGGCCGGGAGATCATCAAGGACGTCCTCAACCTCGCGGGCAACCCGGAGCGGCACAGGAAACTCGTTGCACACCTCGTGGAGGGGGCAAACCTCGCGATAGAGGACCAGATGAGTGCATGCATGCCGCATATCCGCCACGAGACGCTCCCCAACGGTGCGGAGCTCTTCCTGATCGACGTGGAGATCCACGCCCACAAGTTCACGTTCCCGCCACCGGGGAAGACATCCGGCGAGGTCCACGACCGGCTCTGCCGGCAGTATGCAGGGTCCCCCATCGTGACGATCGGGTTCGGCCCTGACTTCGCGGTCCTCCGGTCCCGGGGCGTGATGATGAACATACCGCAGATGGTCCGGGAACTCCGGGACGAGATCCCGGGCGGCGGCATCTCCGGGGGCGGGCACCTCGTTGTCGGGAGCATCAAGTTCGTGGAGGGCATGAGGGACGAGGTCCTGGGTGGACTCATCGCCAAGATCTCCCGTGTCAGGGCTGGAATGCCTGCATGAGATGCCCGGGCGATTCGTTTTTGCCAGGCTGATGGCCTTTCCCTTAGGTGAGTGTCGAGAATCCCATTGCAAAACGCCGAATCCTGTGCAGCTCCCTGTTTAAAGCCTTTGTTCTCACCGTGCCCGATGGGTATTTATTTATAGACGTAAAGTATACCAAACTACCACGGTTGAGGTGAAGGGATATGAACACTTCACGCAATATCAGGCAATGCTATAACGAGACCCAGGCCCGGATTGTCCAGTACCTCAAGGGAGGTCTCGAGAAGGGGAAAACCTATTTCAAATCGAAATATATCGCCAGGGAACTTGGTCTCTCACCCAAGGAGGTGGGGACCAACATGGCCATCCTCTCCGAGATCTGCCAGGAACTGGCAATCATCAAGTGGAGCTATTCGAACAGTACCACCTGGATGGTGACGTCCCGGTCGGTATAGGTTGGGGGTATCCCGGACCCCCGGTCCGTTTTCCATGGGCAAGGTCGTCGAGTTCGAATCGGTCATAGAATTCGTGGCTGTCATCAACGACGAGAAGGACTGCATCATGTCCCAGGACAAGACACAGGACCAGCCCGGGGCCCTCTGGTTCAACATCGATGTCCCGAAGGGCCACGGCGTCAGGGCCGGAGACCGCGTCAGGATAACGGTCGAAAAGATCTGATCCCGGGGCTTTCCAAGGAAATCCCATTCGTCCCTGCCCCGGAGACCCCCCTTTCGCAGGTCATGCAAAACGGCCCCAGGCTCCCTGCTGTCCTGCAGGGGAAACACCTGGTCCGGGTACGAAAAAAGGTGAAGGGTCAGTCTCCCGGGGAGTCGTTCTCTATCTCTTCCACGAGATCGGACCCGGTCTTCTTCCTCGCCCTGCTGACGTCTTTTAAATCCTCGACGGAGATCTCGGTCCTCACAGAGGCGTCCATCTCCCTGAGGATCTCCTTTATCTCGTCTGATGACGGGATGGTCCCGAGGATATCGGTCTCCGGGAGACTGGTTGGGGGCACGGCACCCTCTCCGCCGCCCTCCCCGGTTGCGCCGAGGAACCGTGCGGCCTGCGCCATCAGGGTCGAGACCTCGAACGGGAAGATGATCTTGGTCGCCTGGCCGTCTGCCATTGCCTTCAGTGCATCGAGAGAGAGGACGGTAATCGCCCTGCTGTCGAGCGGCTGCGCCCCGACCGAGAGGATACGCAGTGACTGCGCCTCGCCCTGGGCCTGGAGGATACGCGAGATCCGCTCCCCCTCGGCCCGGAGGACCTTGCTCTGCCGGTCGCCCTCGGCCTCGAGGATCATGCTCCTCTTGGCCCCCTCGGCCTTGAGGATGGCAGACCGCTTCTCGCCGTCCGCCCTCAGGATCGCTGCACGCCGGGCCCTCTCGGCAGCTGTCTGCTCCGTCATGGCCTGCTTGACCACCCCGACAGGGTCCACCTCCTTGATCTCGACGCGCTCGACCTTGACACCCCACTGGTCGGTCTCCCGGTCGAGGATGTCGCGGAGTTTCGTGTTGATGACGTCCCTGTTGTACAGGATCTCGTCCAGCTCCATGTCGCCGATGATGCCGCGCAGGCTCGTCTGGGCGAGCGCCACGGTCGCCATCCTGTAGTTCGCCACCTCGAAGAACGCTTTCTCGGGGTCTATCACCCTGATGTAGACGATGGCGTCCACGTTGGTCGGCGAGTTGTCCTTCGTGATGACTTCCTGGGACGGTACATCCATGACCTGGGTCCGGAGGTCCATCTTCACGACGTTCGTGATCACGGGGAATACCCACCGGAACCCGGGGTTCATGCGGCCGGTATACCGGCCGAGCCTGATGGCGAGCCCCTGCTCGTAGGGCTGGACGATGACAACCCCGCGGGCGAAGATGATCACGATCGCGATGATCAGAAAGAACGTGACAAGTGTCTCAAAAGCTACCATTTCTTCACCTAGCCTCCTCTACGACGACGTGGACACCCTCGGCCGAGATTATCCTGACCGTCGCGCCCACGGGGATCTCGCCGGCGTTGCTCCGTGCGCTCCATTCCTGGCCGGACACGAGGACCTTGCCGGAGAGCTCGCCAGGGACGACCCTGCGGGTGACACGCCCTTCCCTGCCCACGATGGAGTCCCGGCTTATCGTCACGGGCACGGTGTCTCCCGGGTTGATCCGGCGGTACAGCCAGATCGTGACGAGCGAGACGATCACTGCGGAGACGACTCCCACGACAAGCCCGAGGGGCCCCGAGAATACATCGACACCCAGGAGGATCATCGCCCCGAGGATGATCATCACCGTTCCCGGGACCGCGATGAAGAACCCCGGGTTCGATGCCTCGACCACAAGGAAGATCGTCCCGAGAATGATCAGGATCCAGCCAAACGAGAGGCCCAACATCTCGACCATGAGAGTGTATTGGTCGCCGGGCAGGAAATACATTTACTCCGGGAGGACAGGCTCGCCCGAGCCTGCAGCGACGGAGCGGGATGAGTCTTCGACGGAGTGCCGCAGCAGCGATCTGTGCAGGGAATTCCGGTAACTTCAAATTTTTCCCGGTCGAAAAAATACTCACCATGGGTGATTCTGTCGGGGACAAAATACGCGGTTTCTTATTCAGCCCCACCCTGGCGTTCCGGCGGGCCAAGGACGAGCATCCGGGAAAGACCATGACCTACATGGTCGTCCTCGCGGTCTTCTATTCCGTCATGAGCACGTTGCTCACAATCCTTAAGATCTTCATCCACCCCTTTGCAGAGCTCTCCCTTATTGAACCGGGACCGGCCGAACCTCTCGTGATCGCGTCCTGGCTTCTCAGGATCCTGGTGCTGACTCTCGCCCTGGCAGCAGTCTTCGGGCTAGTCCTCCATGTCTTCGTGTACCTTGCCGGGGGGAGGAACGGCGTGTGGCAGACAGAAAAGTCCGTCTTCTACTCGCTCACCCCGATGTTCATCCTCGGGTGGATACCCGTTATCGGGTTCACCGTCGGAGGCATATGGTCGCTCGTCCTCGGGATCATCGGGGTCCGCGAACTCCATGGCCTCGGAGACACGAGGGCCGCCATCGCCATGATCCTCGCCTTCGTCCTCTTGCTGGCGATTGCCGTCCTCACATGCGGGGACCTGCTGCTCGATGTTGCATCCCGTATCCAGATTACGGCCTGATACTCTTCCAACAGGTCAATTTTTCTCCCCCGGGATGCAGATGACCCGTTTTTTCACATGCGGAGCATCGCCACTTTCTTCCCGCGGGGCACCCCCACCTCGTCGGCGATGGGGTCGCACTTGACTGCCATCAGGTACGCGACGGGGAAAAGCCCGCTATACTCCGAGAGCGACTCGTAGTTTGCCATCCCCTTCGATATGACGAGCGTGCACGTGTCCATGGCATGGGCGAGGTCACCGGGCATGCGGTCCAGCCTGACGCCGAGTTCGCACCCGCACCCCGTTGTGGTGATCGTGTCGGCGAACCTTTCCATGGCATGGGCGAGTGCATCGGCACGCGTGGCATCGTTGAGGATGGGCTCCTCGCGGACGGCAACCGTGACCCGCGACCCTCTCCGGGAGAGGAACTCGACCAGGAGGCGGTCGAAGACGATCTCCCCGCAGTTGTCCGTGAAGTAGACCACCCGGTCGGTGAGGGGCAGTATCCTGTCGGTATCGTCGATAAAGAGGCCCTGTGCGAACTCCTCTTCGAAGTAGCGGGCGAAGTCGGGTTCCACGGAGTGCGAAAGGACCCCGAAATCGAAGGTGTTGCCGATCACGCTCGCGGTCACGTAATCGCGGAAGGTCTTCAGGCGGGGCCGGACCGCCCTGCAGACCTCCATCGCCTCCCTCGTGCTCTCTTCCTTGAGGGCTGCAAACGGGTCGCTGGTCCCGAGCCTTGCGTAGGCGTGCCGGTGGAGGATGCTCGCGACCTCCGGGTGCAGCAGGTCTTTCCCCTCCAGTTCGTCGAGCATCCTCGCGCACTCGTCCCGTATCTCCCTGCCCAGGGCCGGGTCTGCGTTGCAGAGTTCGCACTCGAGGGAGACTCGCGAGAGGAGGCAGGGGAAACAGCGCCGATCCCATCTCATGGCCGCACCAAAAAGTACCGTTCATGGGGCCACTGCGATTTGAACGCAGGTCAGAAGACCCCCAGTCTCCTAGGATGGCCAGGCTACCCTATGGCCCCGGTTCCGTTCGGGGAAACGTCCGTCTCCCGGCCCAAAACGGGTATATCGCCGTTCAAAATCCAAAATATCACCATTCTGGGCTGTACAATGTATGGAGGGAATGCGTAATAAAACATCCCCTCGAAATTCACCTGCCGCGAGAGGGTATGGGGCGGACCCCGGTGAAACGGCGCGCCGGGACGCCCGGCCAGCCGCCTCTTTTCTGCGGGGTTCCCGAGGGGTGCCCTGTGATCATGAATATCAACACAAAGGGTGAATACACAATAGATACTCCCGGCAGGTTGCGGGGGCAGGGCGCAGAGGCGGTGAGGTATACATGCTGAAAGAGAAGGTCAATATGTACATCGGGAAGATAAGGGCAATCGAGGGTGTCAGGGGGTGCGCCCTCATCTCCCGCGACGGGATCATGCTCGGCCAGTCGATGGATGGGGATTTCAACGAGCCCTGGCTTGCGGCGATGTGCGCTACCCTCTTTGCATCAGCGGAATCTGCGTCGGGGATCCTTGGGATCCCCCCCCCGGAAGATGTCTGTGTCCGCGGAGGTGGCTCCTCCCTCGTGGTGCTCGGGGCAGGCGAGAAGGTCCTCGTCGTTGTCGTGGGCAGGAGCGGTTTCGAGCGCACTGAAGGAGCCCGGACTCTGGAAGCCATCACCATGGAGATCGGGGGGTCTTTCTGATGTACACCATCATGGTCATCGATGACAGCCCGTTCATCGTCGATATCTTCGTCACCATGCTCCAGAGGGGGGGTTACCAGGCGGTTGCAGCCTACGGGGGGGAGGAGGCCCTCGAACTCCTCCACGCGGTGAAGCCCGACCTCATCCTCCTCGACATCATGATGGAGCCCATGGACGGGTGGGAAACCCTGATGCGCATCAAGAACGACCGCGAGCTGAAGGACATCCCTGTCATGATGCTCACCGCCAAGCAGCTGACTCCGAACGAGGCGCAGGAATACGGGATCTACATCGAGGATTATGTCATGAAGCCCATCACCCACAAGGAGCTCTACGAGGCGATAGAGGCCCAGCTGAACCGCAGGAGGGAGGTGGAGCTCGATCTGGAGAAGGCGCGGGAGGCAGGGGTCGACGAGAGGGTCATCCAGAACTACCGGCGCCTCCGCAGGAGCATCGATATCAACAAGCGCCTCCTCAGGATCCTCGAGAACACGTACCGCATTGGCGAGGGCAGGGAAGCGGAGGACGACGATATCACCATGGCGATCCGCAACATGGCAATGAACGTCGAGTTCCAGGAGGAGCAGCTGGAAAACCTGCGGAACTCTTTCCTGGCAAGGCCGGCGCCTGCGTGAAAATACCCGGGCCCCATCTGCATCTGCCGGAGGTAGCGTTCGGCTCTCCTCCTGGTTCACTCTCCATGGGGCAATCGCCGCGTTGCTGGAGGCAGGAACTGCCTATCCCTCAAGCATGCCGGATTCCATAGCACGTTCCCGCGTCCGCCTGAGTGCGGCGATGGCATCCTCCCTCTTCTGGTCCACGGCATGGACTCTGGAAAACTCGAGGAACCTCCGGCATGTCTCTGCCGGGAGCCTCTCCTCCGCATGCCTGCAGACCAGGGGGTAGGTCCTGTCAGGGAAGTAGAGCGACCGTGCGGAAGCGAGGAGTTCCTCCTCCTCGCCTGGGGTGATGATGCCTGACTCCCTTGCCTTCCGGAGCGTGCAGCGTATGTTGATGAGCGGCTCCGAGAGGGGGGAAAAACTCTCCGGGTCGTAGACGAGCGCGACTTCGTCGTCGGAGACGAGCACACCGTCCCGATACAGCCTGTAGATGAGGCCGACCCCCTCCATGCCGAGGGTATCGAGCTCGGCGGCACGGAGTGCGCCCATGCTCGATGCACCGATGACCCTGGTGCCACGCGAGAGGGCGGAGAGTACCTCGCGGTGGCCGACTGCGCTCTCCTGGAAGAAGACGCCGTCGATGAGCGTGATGATGCGGGCCCCGCCTGCGACAGCGGAGGTTATGTCGCCCCGGCGTGCCGGGGGGAGGTAGGCCGCGGGAAGGATCTCCTCGGCGAGGTCCCGCTCACAGCTGGGACCGAGAAAGACGACGATTTCGTGCGTCATGGCACCGTCTCCCCACCCTCTCCTGGTCCATGGCATAGACCTCGAGGCCCGGGACGATGACCCGGACGACGGGAACCCCTATCTCGGGGCGTGTCAGGTCGACGACGATGACCCGGTCCATGCCGGCACCGCGGATGCGGTCGAGCGCGATCCCGATGTCGGAGAGGAAGTCGTCGGTGTCGCAGGAGGGAACGCGGTCGAACGGCTCCTCGGACCTTCCATCGAACCAGTACGCGTTCATCCTCCTGACCCTCTCGTACCCGGCCCTTCGCCGGAAGTCGGCGGTATCGGTGTCCTCCCGCGCCCCGTGGATCTGGGTCAGGCGGCTCTGGGCCACCTCGGTCAGCGCACGGAGAAGGGCTATCCGGGCGCTCGTGTGGGTCCCCATGCCGAGCGTGAGGAGCGCCGGGTCGCGGAGCTGGATGTCGTCGGAGACTGCAGCGAACGTGGGGATCCCGAGATCGCTCGTGATGTCCTTGACATGGACCTCCACCTGGGCGGATGCGAACCGGGACAGCAGGTCTGAAGAGAGTGCATCTCCGATCGCCGTGACCCGGGGACCCGTGTCCCTGCTCGCCTCGACGAGAGACCATGCATCGCGCTCGATGACCTCCATGAGGGCGTGAAAGACTGCCTCTTCGAGCGTGTTCCCGGACGCGAGCCCGTTCGTCGATGTTCGGAAGAGCTGGAGGTACGTGTCCGGGAGAGGGTGGAAGACCGCGCTTGCCGGGACGAGTATCTCCTCCTCCTGGAGGAGGTCGTACCCGGCGACCCACGGGACGGGCATCCGTGGGTCCCTGCCCCTGGGGAGGATGAGACTGGCAGGGTCGAGAGCGGGGAGGTCGCTATTGACGTCCGGGTACCTGGCCACGGGGAGGGTGGCGCCGGGCGGGACCTCTGCGGAGTACCGCTCGATCCCCTCCATGATCGCCGATACCCTCGCCTCGGTCGGAGTGGCCCCTTTCCCGTTGTAAACGGAGATGGCTCCCCTCCCGGCCGTGGGTCGGATACTGGAGAAAACGGGGATGCCCAGCCTGTCGAGGTCCGTGATATCGGCGACCCGCGTGATCCCGGCGGCGGGAAGCGCCTTTTCCACGCGGGCGAGTGTCTCCTCGGGCGACACGGTCCTCTGGGTCTCGTTGACGTACGATTTCCTGCAGGGTTTGAGATTTATCGGCATTCGCGTTCTCCCGGAGGTGCGGGGGCTCTTCATTTCAGTACATGTAGGGAGAAAGGCACTTATGTATTCCTTCGCGGCGGGGGGACCCCCCCTCCGTGCAGAGCTGTCGGGGTCCGCAGGGATGAGGGGTCACCTAGATGTGGAGCAGGTAGGGGAGGGACACCAGCGCAACAAGCATCACTATCATCAGGGAGGATACCAGGGAGACGACAGGGACCGCGTACTTCGAGATCCCCCACCGCGAAAAGAGCCTCTCGACCCCCTCCTTGAGGATGTATCCCCCGTCCAGCGGGACCATCGGGAGGGCGTTGAATATCCCGACGTTGATGTTGATCCAGGCGCACCAGAAGAGGGTGTGCACCAGCCCCCAGAACCCGAAGAACGGCTCCTCGTAGAACCGCGTCTCCGGGGTTTCGAACGCCAGTACCCGGAGCGCCTGCCCGGCGGCACCCGGATCGAACGGTATGGTGAGGAACCGGACGAGGCCCGGGAACGAGAGGCTCTGCCTGACGCTCTCCTTGACGAGGGCACCGTCGTAGTACGAGATCCCCATGAACCCGGAGCCGCGCCTCCCGAGCTCGGCCGGCCATTCCGAGAGGACTAGTGTGTAGTCCCTGGCCTCTCCGTCCGACTTGAGCGTCAGTGTCACCCGGTCACCCGGGCGCGTCGCGTTCAGGATGGCGGAGACGTCGTCCCGGCTCGCGACCGGGACGCTGTCGACTGCCGTGATGACAGAGGGGATGGGGATCCCTGCATCCCATGCCGAGTAGTTCTTGTAGACCCCGGCGATGACGGGGCTCCCCGTCGGGACGACCATGCCGAAGAGGAGGACGAGCGCGACGAAGCAGATCGCGCCGAGGACGATATTATTCGTGATGCCGGCCCCGAACATGCGGATCTTCGGCATCCCCTGCACCTTCTCGAGCTCCTGCTCGTCGGGCTCGACAAAGAACCCGATCGGGATGACGGCGATCAGGGCCCCCATGCTCCGCACCGCGATGTTCTCCACGCGGCAGAGGATCCCGTGCCCCCATTCGTGGATGACAACGGTCAGGATGAATGCAAACCAGACAGCGAGCGTGGAGGGGACGTACTCGTTGATCCCGGGTATCAGGAAGATGTTCTGCGGTGCATAGATCCCTGTCGGCTCGGGCCTGAACACGAACGTGAGCCCGACGGAGAGGAAGAGCATTGCAGCGATCCCGACCGAGATGATGGCGACCATGACGACCCCCAGGGTCGCGTAGGCCCGGAGGACGGGTCCGTAGCGGGTGAACCGGTCCAAGAAACCGACCCTCTCCGTTTTTATTGCGAGTATCGGCCCGTAAAAGACGACTGCATCCCATATCGACCGCTCTTCTGCCCCTGGTCCGCTATCGGAAAATGCGACCCGGTCTGCCTTCTCCCTCTCGTGCGCAGCCTTCCGGAGGTAAATGTACCCGGCTGCCATGGTGTAGAGGAAGAGGGCGAGGACGACCCAGAAGAGCCAGTGCATTCCCTTGTACTACGCAGGAAATCTAGATAAAAGTGTGGAACCCGGGCATCCCGGTCGAAAAACGGGGAAGGTGGCCTTCCCGGCAGTCGTTTTCAGAAAAAGCGGGAGAGGTCCCTTTGCTCCGCGCTCGCGAGGAGCGTCCTGACCGTCTCCCAGCTCCTGCGTGCGATGGGGGGGACCTCCCCCCTCTCATCCAGGTAGCTGGCGAGGAACCGGGTGGTCGCAGGGTCCGACGGGTACCCGCTCCCGAAATCCCCCCACTCCTCGTGGAGGCGCCTTATCGTGCTGTCCCTCTCGACCTTGGCGACGATGCTCGCGGCAGAGACTGCGGGGTGCAGCCTGTCGGCATGGTGGCAGGCGACGACCCTGCAGGCGGTCCCGAGGAACGCGGTGACCATCTCGCCGTAACGGGGTGCGTTCACGTCGCAGGCATCGACCAC
>JAKPSJ010000044.1 GCA_029555345.1 Methanobacteriota archaeon
TCATTATCGCCATGCTCCCGCTCGCCCTGATGGACATCTCGAGCCTCCGGGGCTTTGCCATCATCACGATGGTCGGGGTCGTCATCGGGGTTGGCGTGACCCGTCCTGCATACGGGGAGGTAATCAAGGAGATCCTCTCCAAATAAACCAATAGAAAATCTTTATCACCCTTTTTCTTCCACTAAGACACTTGGTAATTGAGATGAGCCGACCGGTTTTAATCGACTTTTTCGCCGAATGGTGCGGTCCATGCAAACGGCAGGGGCCGATCCTCGAGGAATTGAAGAGGAGGATGGGGGAGAAGATCGAGATCAGGCAGATCGACGTGGACCAGCACATGGACATGGCAAACAGGTACGGGATCAGGGTCGTGCCCACCCTGGTCATCGAGAAAGACGGAAAGGTCGTCCGGAGCCTCGAGGGGGTCACGAGCGCCGAGACCCTGGAATCGATGCTCGCACGACTGGTGGAATGAACGTGAGAGTCGGAATAGTGGGTGGCACGGGGGATATCGGCGAGGGGCTCGCGATGCGGCTCTCCTCCCGGCACGAGGTCGTCATCGGGTCACGGGACGAGGCACGGGCAGTCGCGAGCAGCCAGTGCTGCACTGCCACGCTCCGCCAGAAGGGGTTGCCCTGCACCTGCGAGGGAACGACGAACCAGCAGGCCGTGGACAGGTCGGACATCGTCATCCTTGCCCTGCCGTTCTCGCATGTCGCCGGGACCATCTCCGGCCTTCGGGGTTTCTCGGGGAAGATAGTGATATCTCCGGTCAACCCAATAGAAAAGCGCGATTACTTCATGTTCGTCCCCCCGCCCGAGGGCTCGGCAACACTGATGATCCGAAGACTTCTTCCCCCTGACGCTCGTCTCTGCACCGCGTTCAATACGGTCGCGGCCAACAAGTGGAAGGCACTGGACCAGGAGCTCCGCCTTGCCGTCCCGGTCTGCGGCGATGACAAGGAGGCAAAGGCAACCGTGATGGGTCTTGTCAACAGCATCGAGGGTATCAGGGCTTACGATGCCGGGCCGCTTGCAGCGTCCTGCATGGTCGAGTCCCTGACACCGCTCCTCCTCAACATAGCCAGGTTCAACAAGATGCGGGACGTGGGAATAGAGTTCAGGTAGCATACCTCCATTTTCCCGGGAATTCACTCGATGACGACGTACGCGCTGGAGTTTGAGAGCGTGGGAAAGCGCCTCTACCAGGAGAGGCTCGTTTCGGCAAATTTCGGGAACATGAGCGTCCGCGAGGGTGCAGGGTTCCTCATCACCCGGAGCGGGGCTTTCCTCGATAACCCCGGCGAACCTGTCTACGTCCCACTCGTGGGTGATGTGCCGGAAAACGCCTCGAGCGAGTTCCGGCTCCACAGGGAGGTCTACCGGCAGACCGCTCACGATGCGGTGGTCCACGCACACCCGGTCCACGCAGTGGCGGTCTCGCTCGGGAGTGACAGGGTAATCGCCCGCGACAGCGAGGGGCAGATGTTCGCCCCCGAGATCCCGGTCGTCGGCGGAGCCCCGGGGAGCATGGAGATGGCCAGGAATGTCGCCGCAGCGCTGGGGAATGGTAGAGTCGTCATCGTCAGGGCGCACGGAACGTTTTCCGCCGGAAAAACCCTCGAGGAGGCCTATATCCTCACGTCCCTTGCAGAGCACAGCTGCCATATCCTCCTGCTCGCAGGAGGTGGCAGGTGAATCCTCCCGCCGAACCAGAGGAAATAAATTCCATTGGGAGCAGAACATCATTGCAAGAGGCTTGTTGCACGCATATGGAAGGCATCGCTGAGAAGGTGTCGAAACTCCCGCCTGAACTCCGGAGGGAAGTGGAAGATTATATCGATTATCTGCTCGAGCGGCACGTCTCATCCCTGGAGCACCCAATCGTTTCAAAGGTCGTCCCGGGCGAAGAACCACCTCTCGTACCCAAACCCGTCATCCTCGCTGACGATATCCCCTTCCGGACAGATAATGAGAGCCTGCCAGGATTTCCGGATCCCCTTCCGCGGAACACTGTTGCACGCCCCGCAGAAAGGGTCACAGGAGTCTCACGGAGGCAGGGTCGCAGCAGCCCCGGTGAGGAGAAAGATATCCTGGACTGGATTGACTGAACGGGTTTGGACCACCAACCACGCCGGGGTGCTGAAGAATGGATGGAACCATTCCGCGACTTTTCTCGAATTGCAGGAAACAACAACTATATCCAGCTGACGGAGAAATATGTTTGTCCGGCCAGGGCTTGTAGATCAGGGGTAGATCGTTACGTTCGCAACGTAAAGGCCGCGGGTTCGAATCCCGCCAAGTCCATCCCAAGGACCCCTTCATGGATGGCGAGGAAAGGCACCCATGATAAGAGGTGCCTGCCCAGGAATCACTTCTTCTGCAATATCGCCTGCACTTCACCTTCGAGCGTTGTTTTCAGTTTTTCCAGTGCTTCGTTTTGGTCCGTGGTCGTGGTGATAGTGAACGAGTTGTCGCTCTTCCTGTCATAGTAGTTCACGGTATACTCGATCTGACCTTCCTTGCCTTTCCTGGGTTCGATGATCAACTGTGCCATGGATCAACGCGCTTATCGTTGGCAGTGTTGCCACATCTTCCTTCCGGTCAACCGATCAGTAACAACTATATTGATTCCGCAGAAAAATGAAATGCCGCACTTGTAGTCGGCACATGGGCTCGTAGATCAGGGGTAGATCGTCACGTTTGCAACGTGAAGGCCACGGGTTCGAATCCCGTCGAGTCCATTCTCGACTTCTCCTTCTCAATGCCAAATAGGCGACCGAAGGTCGCCACGGGGTCGAGGGGCGGCAGCCCTCGGTCTGCAAAAGCGAAGGCCACGGGTTCGAATCCCGTCGAGTCCATTCCTGATCACCATTCTTGCTTTTTCTGACACCAGATAGGGACCGATTCGAAGAACCAGTGGCAGAACACCGTGCCCGTCGCCCCTCCCTCCATTGAATAGGGGAGGCGTAGAAAGTTCCAGAAAAAAAGCTCTTCGCTATTTTCAGTGGGTAAGTAAGTGAGTATGAATGGGGGCTACCGCCCCCACACCCCTGTTGCGAGTAGCCCCGCCGCCCCCGAAGGGCGCCCCGGCGGCGGTTCAGCAACTGTCAAAACCAGGAATATCACCATGATCTATAGCAGGTGTGGTCAACTCAAATTCAATTTACCCACTTGAAATGACGAAGTGGGAAAAAAAAGAGAACGGTTGAAAATATCAGAGAATGATCTCGATATCGAGCTTCTCTGCAAGTTCCTTGTACCGGTTGCGGATCGTCACCTCGGTGACACCCGCGACTTCTGCCACCTCGCGCTGGGTCCTCCGTTCACCGCCGAGAATGGAGGAGATGTAGATGGCTGCTGCCGCGACACCCGTCGGGCCACGCCCGCTGGTCAGCTCCCGCTCGCCTGCCTGCCGCAGGATCTCCACGGCCCTGCTCTGGACCTCTCCCTTGAGGTTGAGGCCCGAGCAGAACCTGGGCACGTAGTCGATCGGGGAGGTGGGGAGGAGCTTGAGGCCGAGCTCGCGGGAGATGAACCGGTACGTCCTCCCGATCTCCTTGCGGGAGACACGGGACACCTCGGCGATCTCGTCCAGCGTTCGTGGGACGCTGCACTGCCGGCACGCTGCATACAGGGCGGCTGCTGCCACGCCCTCGATGCTGCGCCCGCGGATCAGGTTCTTGTCCACCGCGTCGCGGTAGACGACGGCAGCGGTCTCCCTGACGTTCCGGGGCAGGCCAAGCGCAGATGCCATCCGGTCCAGTTCCGAAAGGGCAAAGGCAAGGTTCCTCTCTGTCGCGTTGCTGACCCTGATACGCCTCTGCCACTTCCGGAGCCTGTAGAGCTGGGCACGGTTCTTGCTCGAGATGGCCCTGCCATACGAGTCCCTGTTCCTCCAGTCGATCATGGTGGAGAGACCCTTGTCATGGATGGTGAACGTCATCGGGGCACCCACGCGTGAGCGCTTCATCCTCTGGTCGTGGTCGAACGCACGCCACTCGGGCCCCCGGTCGATGAAGTCGTCATCGATCACGAGACCGCAGTTCTGGCAGACCAGCTCGGCTCTCTCGTAGTCATGTACCAGCTGGCGGCTCCCGCACTCGGGGCAGACCGTCTCGGTATGGTCCTCTGCCTTCTTCTCGTGTTCCTTCACCCTCTCTTTCAGCCTTTTCTTGAGGGTTTCCCTCTCCTTCTGGAGAACCTTGAGCTTCTCGACTTCCTGCACATGCATCACTCCGTTTCCTACCGGATGAACAACTTCTCCCCAGCCGCCACAGTACACGGTCCCTTGCAGAGAACTGCGGCAAGGGGTGTTGCGACATTGCCAAAAACGTCCACCACCCTGCCGACCGGTTTCATGCGCCTGTCAATGACCTCGCTGTAAAGCCTGGGGAGTTGCGCCGCATCGCACCGGACCACCAGGATACGCGCCCCTATGGCATGAACAGCCAGGCCAATGGATTTCACACGAAAAACCCTTTATTCCTCTGCCTGCGTGAACAGACTGAAGATTTAGTAATTTATAAATATTGAAATTTTTATTATATAAACTTATTGAAAATGTATATATATCATTTTTTACTGCAGAGGAACTCTTCTATATCAAAAGAGAGGGCCTGCTCACACTGGCCGGATGAGAGACCTGCACCCATTCCGATCAATTTTTTTGCGCGCGCGTCCATGAGGTCCCCGGGCGCGTGGGCGTCGGAGTCTATCACGATCCTGCATCCAGCCGCAAGCGCAACCCGTGCAACATGGCCGTTGGTCCTGTTGTGACCGCACCGAGACGTCAATTCCACTGCCACGCCGTTCCTGCACGCAAGTGCAGCCTCCTCCTCCGTCAGGAAACCCGGGTGTGCGAGGACATTGACATCCCTGCACCCACAGGCCGCCAGGTTCGTCCCCGAAGCGACGGGTTCGAGCGTGGTCTCCCCATGGACCACCACGATCTCAGCACCGAGCATCCTCGCCTCCCGTGCCATTGCCGGGATCATCGCCGGCGGGACATGGGTGAGTTCGACACCGGGATGGAGGATCACCCCGTATTCCTCTGCAGCAGGGACCAGTTTTTTTACTGCTTTTATCAATTCCTCGATGTTCGATGCATCGGCGTGGTCTGTTATGCCGAGCTGAGTATACCCGAGAACTGAAAGCCTTCGGACGAGCTCGACCGGCAGCATCTCCCCGTCGGTGAGCACCGTGTGGGTATGGAGGTCGTACACTCTCTCACTTCCCCTGGGAGAGTCGGGACGCGAGCTTCCGGAGGAGTTTCTCTTTGCTCTCGCTCCATTGCACGACAATCCGGCCTTCCTTTTGCCACCAGCGTGCCGGGAAATGCTTCTGCTCTGCCCGGAATACAAGGCCCGCCTTCTTTGCTGCCCGTTCAAGGTCTCCAAGCGTGGGGTCCCGGACGGCAAGTGAGAGGGCGACCCTGCGCCCCTGGCCCCGTTTCAAGGCAGAATTGAAATAACAGGGGTAGAGAATCCTCTCGCCTTTCATCCCTTATGAGGTCGGGTTGTGAACCTATAAACTGTGCAGCATCCAAAAGATCTGGCATGCACCATATCGACGTCCGCATTGAGAAGGATGTCTACGATGGGAACCGCCGCATAGCCGAGGAGAATGCCCGCCACCTCCGGGAACATGGCGTCCGCGCATTTGACCTCCTGGGTGCAATCGGATCTGGAAAGACCGCCTTGATAGAGAAGATCGTCCCTCATCTCAGGGACAGGGGGTTGAAACCGGCGGCGATTGCTGGAGACGTGTACGGAGACGATGACTACCAGAGGATCCGTGCTCTCGGTATCCCCGCAGTGAACGCAAACACGGGAAAGGAGTGCCACCTCGACGCACACTTGGTGGAGCATGCCCTCGAGGGGCTGGATCTCGACGACATCGACATCCTCTTCATCGAGAACGTGGGTAACATGGTCTGCCCGACCGATTTCCCGCTCGGTGCCGAGAAGAGATGCGTCATCGTCAGTTCGACAGAAGGTGACGATGTGGTGAACAAGCATCCAATGATGTTCCGGGGGTGCGACCTCGGCATCATCAACAAGATAGACCTCGCTCCCCTCGTCGGGGCAGACCTCGACCGCATGGAAAACGACATGAATCGTTACCACCCAGGGATGATGGTGTTCAGGACGAATCTCAAGACAGGAGAAGGGGTGGTCCCGTTCCTGGACGCCCTCCTTGGATGAGCGGTCAGATTTATTAGGACGGGGCACAAATATATGAAAACTTCGGCAGGAATCGATCCTTCCAGGAAAGACAACGATACAGGGAGAATGACAGGGGAGATTGCATGCTCTGGCAAGGGAGATCTGTAAGGAAACCCACAGGCGGCAGGTATCGTCTCCGCCTCGTGAAGAGGAGGAGCGCGATCGGGTCTGCACCGACAGACAGCCACATCGGGGCTGACAGGAAGGCCGTGATCAGGATCACGGGGGGTAATATCAAGGTCAGGACGATGCGCGCAGAATATGCCAATGTCGCCGACCCGGCGTCGGGAACTGTCCGGCGGGCGAGGATAGAGACCGTGGAAGAGAACGTTGCAAACCCCAACTATGTCCGACGAAGTCTCCTGACCAAGGGAGCTGTCATCAGGACCGAGATTGGGCGTGCACGCATCATCAGCCGCCCCGGTCAGGAAGGTGGCATAAACGCCGTTCTGATCAAATAATATCCTTTTTTCGTTAAACCCGGCGATTATCTCGATTGCTGGCGCGTTCATTGATTCAAAAGTCGTATCCAAGAATGAACACGATGAGTAGGAGGATAATTATGAGGGGATACGACTTTTGTAAAGCATTTATTGTAAAGATAATAATATAAATATTCTCATATATGCAGGGAGGGGTGTCCAGCAGTGTCCGGAGAGCCCCCTGGAACGAGACTGTTCCATTGGTTTTCCATCGAAATTTTAGTTTTCCAGTGATATTCCAGGAGATCGAACAACAACGGTGCGCGACCGGAAAACCTGGCTCTATCAGTTCATCGTTCACTCAAATTTTCGAAAAAAAGTGTCAATCTTTGCAGGAACCACACGGAAGTGAGGACGTCGAACAGTTGATAGCGTACTGGAGAAAAACCTCATGGTGATATCCACGAGTCCTGGAGCAAAGAGATGAGCCTTTCCATCACCATTGCTGCACCGTTCCGCCATTCGCACAGGGACCAGCTCAAGAAGAACGAGATCGTGTACTACCTCTCATTCAAGCAGCACTGGATGAACATCGAACAGGCAAACCAAGTCATTTCACGGGCTGTCGAGGAGGGCCTGGTCAGGATCGAGGGTGACATGATCAGTCCCCTCTTCGATGTCTCGCGGATCGAGATCCCCCTGGGCTTCAAACCAGGTGCCTCGGTCTTCCAGCGGTCAAACCCCCTGGACGACCTCGTTCAGCGTATTTCCGAACGTGCAGGAATTCCGAAAGGCACGGTGGTTTCCGAGATAAACAGTATTGTCCAGGACAGGTTCCAGGGCAATCTCTCCAGCGAGGCTGCAGCAGTCATCCTGGCAAAGCGCCACAAGGTGGAATATCAGGATCTCCTTCCGGCGTTGAGGGAGCGTATCCTCTCATCGTGAGCGGGGGGATTGCCAGGACACCATGCGATGCATGGTGGGGGATTTTCCGGTAAAGGAGTTGATTATTCCTTCTTCTCTTCTGCGGCAGGTTTCGCAAAAATATCTTCGATTGGCTTCTCGCCGTAATGAACGACGCGCGCATTGACTTGCACGAAATCGGCAGTGATCTCGTTACCGCGGATGCTCTTTCTCCTCCGCTGCCCCTCCCTCGCAGGCTTGAAACCTGCGCCACCGGAGAGGAGGATCTTCCGCCGTCCTGCAAAGGGGAGATTCCTCCGTGCCGGAGTGCCGTTCCGGTCTGACCCCCCCGTAATCTCCATCCTGTAACCCGGGAGCCCGAAGATGCCTGCATCCACCTCGTCACCGATGCGTTTCCCGATCAAGGCGCCTGCTGCTCCTCCGCCTACATCGACCTTGTAAGAGCGGCCTGTTTTTTGATCGGACAGTACAATCTTGAATTCTGCCATCCTTGTGTCCCACCCCTGGAAAGGGAATCCTCAGTTCTCCTGCAGCCGGCCTGAAAGTATTCGTGGCCGGCCTCCAGCAAGGAAACACGGGTTCCTTGCACGGCAGGCCTCCATGAAGTACCAATACAATTAGATGATTGATATAATAAGTCTATTTACCCCAGAAGGGGTTCTCTCTCCGTTTCATCGCTGTGAACTCTGCAAGGACTTCCTGCGTGTGGATCGGGAGGTTGGAGAGCATCTCCTTCTCGAGAACCTTGACATGCTTCTCGGGGACATCCACGTATAGTTCGTCGTCGACGTCCAGCTGCCTGCCCACGGTTGCACCTTCGATGGAAATGGCGACTTCGGCACCCGTCTGCGCCTCCCTGATGTTCTCCTGGTTCGACTGGATGGACTTCAGGTGCCCCACTTTCCTCCCATCGCGCTGTACGAGGTTGACACCGGCCCGCAATGTCCCGCCGAGGACACGCACGCCCACCACTGCAGGGTTGCTCTGCCGGAATATGCAGTGCGGGAGTATACGGATCTTCGCCGGGAAGATGATCTGCTCGAACTTCTGCTGCTCTGTCATTCTCTTCAGATCATCCCTCCACTGGAGGTAATCATCGATGAGCTTGTAGATGACGCGCCCCTCGAAGATCCGGACAGGAAACCCAGGCTCCTTCGCCATCTCTGCGGCATCGGGGAGCATGGGCGTGGAGAAGGCGATCAGTACCCGGTAGAACGGGTTCTTGATGGTCATTGCATCGATGAGGTCATGACGGCTCACCGAGCCCACCTCGGCCCGCATGACCCCGATCTCCCTCTCCTCGAGTTCCTTGCAGAGGGCTTCGAGTGCCCCGATGGTATCTGCTTTGAGGATCACGCCCTCTGGAGAGAGATGTACGTTGATCGTCTCCATCTCCCTGCGGATCTTCTCGATCACGGAATCTGCGTCTCCCCGCACCACGTGAACTGGCGAACCCGCAATCGCCCCCTCGAGGTTCGGGGCACTCACCTTGATCCCGGCCGCGGCAGTCACGGACTTGACCCTGCAGAACATGTCCTCGACCAGTATCTCCTGCAGGGGGCGGGGCTGGAGGAGGGCCCGGACCTTTGTCACGACAATCCCGTCCTGTTTTGCGACGGCGATCTCGTCGCCCACCGAGAGGGTCCCGTCGTAGAGGATCACGTCGAGGGTGGTCCCCAGCCCCTTCTCCTCCTTCACCTCGAGGATCGTCCCCATGCCCGGGCCATCGATGGAGAGGGAGAGGGCCTTCTCCATGTACCGCTGGGCAAGGCCGATCATGACCATGAGCAGTTCCCCGATCCCCTCGCCGGTATGGGCGCTGACCGGGACGACGGCAAGGTTCCTCTGGAAGTCCGTGACACGGTCGAACCTTTCTGCCGAGAATCCATATTCCGACAGTTTCCCAACGATCTCATAGACACGCGTCTCCAGGAAGTCCTTGACCCTTTCGTTCTGCCTTGCAAAACTCGCAAGGAACGGCTGGTTAGGGTTCACTTCCCAGCCAGGGATGCGGTCCACCTTGGTCGCGGCAACGACAAACGGTGTTTTATATATCCGGAGTATCTGGAGTGCCTCGATCGTCTGGGGCTGGAACCCCTGGTTGATGTCCACGACGAGGACTGCCATGTCTGCAAGGGCGCCACCCCGGGCGCGGAGGGTCGTGAAGGCATGGTGGCCGGGAGTATCGATGAAGAGGAGCCCGGGGACTTTGAGGGGGACTTTTTCCATAGAGCCGCTCATCTTCCGGATGGCATCGATGGGAACGATGGTCGCCCCGATGTGCTGTGTGATGGCGCCGTCCTCCATGCTCACGACCGAAGAGCCCCTGATTCTATCAAGGAGAGATGTCTTTCCATGGTCGACGTGCCCGAGCACGCAGACAATTGGTGTCCTGATACGTTTCGTCTCTCTCATCTCTCTTCCTCCAGGGGCTCACGATGGAATAGGCCGCCCGCGTGCCAGGGATATGAAAAAAAGACAGTGAAGAGATTCAATCCCGCCTGTCTCCCTGGTGCAGGGTTCCGTGCAATATACTGGAGCAGCATGAATTATATACGCACCGGGGTCCCCGGTCCCCTCCCTCCAGTGCAAGCATATATTAAAGTGTGCAGGGGTGAAAAAAGAGAGGGGTACATCCCGCCAGGGTGGGGTAGTTGGTTATCCTAGGGGACTGTGGATCCCCCGACCCGGGTTCGAGTCTCGGCCCTGGCCTCTCCATTTTTCGTCCCGGGCTGCCGCAGATCATACGGGGACGAGAGAAACGACCGGATCCATTTCATCGTCCATTGTCCGGCTGACAGAACGGCCAGGTCCCGATTTCAGACCGGCGCCCTTTCAGCCGGGACACAACCGCGTCTCGCACCGCGGACACACGAGGGTGAAACACGGAACGGTGATATGCTTTTGAACGCGGTAACCGCACATCGGGCAGACGCAGAACGCCGGCGGGATACTCCCCCCCTCCATCCTGCCCCTTTCCGGATCCCGTCCTATCATACCCTATCAGGCATACCTCTGTGAAATCCGGGAAATAAACCTATTGCCATGAGACAAGTCCACTTGCAATGCGGGCGGGACTGTTCATGCTGAACTCTTCGCGGATTATGAAAGGACCCGCCAGGTAAAAAGGGGGAGATGAATGGAACCTTCAAACTGATAGTTTTAAATAGGCACACTTCCCCCCAATCTATATAGTTGATTGGTGGAGTTTATGGAGAGTCCAATCCTGAGATATATCATCCTCTGTGCGGCCGTTGCCATGATGACAACCGTATCAGCCGATTCCGCTACGGAACTGTCAACAGACACAGGGATATATCGCTTCCATTGCAATGTCGATGGTGCCGAAGTATTCATCGATGGCCAGCTGATCGGTTCCATCCAGGACTATACCCTCGATGTACCTGTCAACATTACCGGCCCGTTTTATCGGACATACACCCTCCAGAAGGAGGGATACAAGACCTACTCGGGGGTCATCAATTCCGTGCCGAAGAAGGGACAGGTTATCCATATTTACGTCGTGATGAATGCACAGGCCCCGGTCCAATACGGGACGGTCCACCTTTTGGTCACACCCTCGGATTCGGAAGTGATCTGGGACGGCAGTTCTGCCGGGAAGATCCCCTCGTCGGGGGTTCTCGTCCTCTACAACGTGATGCCTGGGTCCCATTCGTTGGTGGTCCAGAAAGAAGGGTACGAGCCTTACTATGGATCAGTGTCCGTCTCCCCAAACGAGGTCGTAAAGTTTCCGGTAACACTCCCTATTCTCAAAGTTGGTTCACTCTCTGTCGATTCAGTTCCCGCGGGTGCTGCAGTCAGTGTTGACGGCCAGTACAGCGGTGTTACCCCTCTCGTGATACGCGACCTACCGGCAGGGAAACACACGGTATCGATTTCAATAGGGGGCTACCAGGAGTATGTCTCGGCAGTCGAGGTCACGGGCGGTGCAACTGCCACCGTGAGTGCCTCCCTCGTCCCTGCAACCAGTCCCTCTTTCGGAGGCCAGGCAGCAGTATCTCCTCTCCCCCTCATTGCGGGCCTGGGCATTGCACTTGTTTTTGCGGGCAGAAAGGTCCCCTGACCATTTTCCCCTCTCTCATTTCCCTTTCTCACCTTTTTCACAACCGGGGAAAATACGTGCAATTGTGCTGCCATCCCGTATGGTTTGAAAACAGCCATGCGGATACTTGGAGGCGGGTTCCACCGGCATGCTCTTTATGATTTGCCATGAAATTTTTATGAACAGAAACGGGTCCTGGTTGGTGAATGCGACGTGAAGGATAGTGCCAGCACCGTCCTTTCGGCGGATGAAAGGGAGTTCCTCGAGGAACTGTCAGAGTACCTGGAAGTCCTCGGGAACAGCGCACGCCTGCGCATCCTCAGGCTTCTCGAGAAAGAGCCCCTGGATGCAAGGACTCTCTCCCATCGGACCAAAATTTCTTATGAGAACACCAAGAAACACCTGGCAAAACTCCTCGGAGCAGGACTCGTCACGAGGATGCCGGGGCTTGGCAGGGAGACGTCAAAGGGGGTACACCCTGCCTGGATATATCTCCCTGTCCCCGGTGTCCTGGAGCGGATCCAGAGGGACCTCGGGGTGATTTCCACGATGCCTGTGGAGATGAGTGCAGATACTATCAAAGAGAGGATAGCCAGTGTCAGGCTGCAGATCGGAAGGGAGCTTTGTGCGGAACGGTGGGTGTTCCTTGTCCTGGGAGGCGAGTGGGATGGGCGGGTCATTCCCCTGGTGCAGCCAAAGACTGAACTGGGGAGGGGAAGTGAGGGTGGGATCACAAGGGAAGGCAATACAACCCGTGTTGCCTTTCCCAAGTCCTACAGGTCTGTCACGCGCCTCGAGAAGCCCCATGCGGTGGTCCGGATCCACGGGGATACGTGTGCAATCGAGGATGCCGGGAGCAGGGGGGGTACATTCCTCAACGGTAAAAGGGTCGTCCCTCCGGAGCAAATCGGGTTGAGGGATGGCGACAGGGTCCTGCTCTCGCGGGGAGACTTTTCGGTCACGCTTGTCGTCCTCGAGGGCAGTGCAGATGGAGATAGGTCCCCATGAGGGAGGGGTCTCCTCGCAGCTGGGAAGGTCTCCTCATCCTTCTTGCACTGGTACTGCTGGTATCTGTCACGGCATGCCAGGCACAGGACAACAAAGTGATAAATATCCCGTCTTTCATCGCAAACGGGTCACTCGATGAAGATCTCTTCGCATTTCTCAAGCAGGATACGGGAAGCGCCAGGGACCTTCTGCAGCAGACACAGGCCATGCCCCGGCTTAAGCCATTCCCGACAGTGACTGCCCCAATGAGAATTGGAGTGCCGACACAGTCACTGCCGGCGGTGAAGACAATGGTGCCGGCAACGCCATCTCCCGCGACAACCAGGACTATGCCTCCATCGATGACAACAAGGGGCACGGTGCCATCGCCCACCCTGGCACTGTCCATGAATACAACTACTGCAGCAGCGTCCGGCGGGGGACAGGGGCATACCGGGCCTGGACCCTGGACAGGAGTCGCTTTCCTGTCAGGTCTCCTCCTTTTGGCTGGTATCGTTTACCTTGTCCTCCTGCGGGACAGCATCCGTGGCCGGGGCCCCCTGCCCGCGGCATGGTGGGAACCCCACTCCCGTGTGCTCGCAGGGTCCCATGCCGTCCTCGCATCCGTTTTTGCAGGCGCGGCACTGGGTACCCTTTCCCTCCTCCTGGAAGGCCGGGGTGACCCGGTTCTCGTATTTCCTGCCACGGCCCTGGCCGGGTTTGCAGCGATATCCTCGCTAGGGATGGCATATTCCTCCCTGTCCGGCAGAACACCGCAGAAAGTGGGAAGAGTCCATGGCCTGGTCACACTGGCAGGCACACTCCTCATCCCCATCCTTGCCTTGCCTCAGGGCAACGAAGGTCCCAGCCTTCTCGTGATTGCCCCCTTCGTATCAGCTCTCGCCCTCACGGCAATCCAGTACAGTGAGCATGGTCCGGCTGTGTCCGGGGAGAGAGAGCCGCTCCCTGACACAGTCCTCTTCGAGGACAACGAGTCCTCCGGGCCAGGACCGGTCTTTCCCGCAGCCCTTGCAAGCCGGTATACCGGTGCCCGCTTCGTCCAGCAGGGTGGAATTGCCCAGGTCTTTTCCGCATACAAGAGGTCCGATGGTGTGCAGGTCGCCGTCAAGGTCCCCATCAGGACTGACGAGCAGACCGGAAGATCATTCCTCCGCGAGATGAAGGTATGGGAGAGCCTGGTCCATCCAGGGATCGTCCGCATTTTCGCTGCAAACATCCTCCCTGTCCCTTTTGTCGAGATGGAATACCTCCCGTCGAGCCTTGCAGATATGCCCGTTCCCGTCAGTCCGGGTGATTCACTCTGGCTGATCCGGAAAATCGGAGAGGCACTCCTTTATGCGCATGAACAGGGCGTCATCCACCGGGACCTGAAACCCGAAAATATCCTTTTATCACCCGGAGGTGAACCCCGGATAGCGGACTGGGGATTGGCCAGGGACGAGAAAGGGACATTCCAGACCACGATCCATGGGTTCTCACTCTTGCATGCAGCCCCCGAGCAGCTCGACCCCGGCAGGTTCGGGGACACAACGCAGCAGACAGATATTTACCAGCTCGGCATCACCTGGTACTGGCTGGCCTGCGGAAAGCGCCCGTTCTCGGCCGGGAGCATCGCGGAGGCGATGAAGGAACGCCTGGAAGGAGACGTCGTACCACCCTCTGCAGTCATCCCGGGACTCGAGCCCCTCGACCCTGTCATTCTCAAGTGCCTCGCCCGGGACCCCTCAGATCGCTACAGGGACATGCGTGAACTCCTCGGGGATATCAAGGACCTTCAAAACCGATTCGGAGGGGAGAATGGCAGTACCCGTGATGACAATGCCTGACCCGGCCTCCACACCCTCTGGTCTGCCAGTTCCAAACGGTAGTGCCTTGCATCGCGATGCCCGGGGTGCGGGAGATGTGCGAGTAGCATGTCCTGTCCATGCGACTCTCCCCCTCGTACAAGGCCGATAATATCCTGGTCATTTCGTTGAACCACGAGTATCCACCAAATTTAAATGCGTGTCCCTTCCAAGAAAGTTTCGAGGTGCCGAAAGATGAAAGACACTCTGATGATGGTGCTGGCGATCATGACTTTTGCCGCCGTACCCATGGTCCAGCTGCTCGCCCCGTAACCGGGGCGCAGCAGGGGATGTATCTACTCATGTCCGGATCCAAAAGACAATATCCTTTCTTTTGACCCTTACAATTACAGGTATCCCAGGAATGGACGACTCGCCTTCTGCCCGACTCCTTGCAAAGTGCAGGAAAAGGCCGCAACTTGCCCATATCATCGTCCTGGCCCACCGGGCCTACCGGGATGCACTTTCCCGGAACGCGTGGCCGCGGTGAGCAGTACCTGCCCCAAAGGAAAAGGCCGCAGACTAGAGCGAAAGCCGCGTGGGTAAACCTTATATCGTATTCTCTCCATCCCTGTTAGTGAGGTGATCGGTTCATGTGCACTGTCGGAGGCCCGGTTGACCTTGAGGTTCCCCCGGAGAGGGTCAAGGGGAAGGATTACCGGTGCAAGGAATGCGGCGAGAAGTTCAAAGGTGTGGGAAAGCACCCGGTATGCCCTTCTTGCCAGTCAGATGACGTTGAAGAAGTCTGATCCAGTTTTTTTCCGGGATTCGACCGCAAGATAATAACCAGCCAGGATGGCCGGGACCTTTCTTTTTTCAAAAACCAGGGTGCATGTCCTCTTCCAGTCGTTCGAGCAAGACTTTCGTGACTACTCTGTGCCCCCCTCGCCACCCGTGCCGACCCGGAACGAGCCTCGGGGTATCCCGATCTCGAAACGGGCGCCCTCCCCGGGATTGCCGGTCTCCCTGATAGAGAACCCTGCCATCGAGAGGATCTCACGGGCAAAAAAGAGGCCGGAACCATTATTTTCTCCCTCCTCACCCTCGAAAATCACCTCTTTGCGGTCGTGGGCGATACCTGCACCATCGTCCTCGCAGACGAGGACTACCCCGTCACCCTCTTTCCGGTACGAAAAGGATACACGGGTGACCCCGACGCCGTGCTGGAGAGAGTTCTGGATCAGTACAGAGAAGACTTTCTCGAGGAGCGGGTCTGCAAGGACCATGAGGCCGCTGCAATCGAGGTAGATGGTGACGTTGCGCAGGTCATGCATGCCGGCGACTTTTCTGATGACGTTACTCACGTCCTGCCAGATGGGGGGCTGCATTCCCGTTGCCTGGCAGTCCCCTGCAAGTGCAAGGACGTTTTCGAGGGCATCGAGGTTGCGTTCTTCCTTGTGAATGTAGGTGTGGACGAGCGGGTCTTCTGTCTGTTTCTCCATGAGGTCGAGGTAGCTTCGGAGTGCTGCAAGGAGGGGCCCTGCGTCGTGGCGGGTGACCCTGCAGAGGAGGGAGAGTTTTCTGTTGTATTGTGCAAGCGTCTCCTGCGCCCTCTTGTGATCCGTGATGTCGACACAAAAGACTGCTGCCCGGGAAAAAACCCCTTGCGAGTCACAGACAGGGCAGATATCGACGAGGAGGAGAGAGGAGCTGTGTGTCATCTCGAACCGGGACCTCTTTCCCAGCCGGAGTGCATCGTCCACCCGGTCCATGATTGCCTGAACCGTCTCCTTGTCGATCAGGGAGGTTATCGGAGTCCCGGGTGGACAGCCCGCCCCCTTGCCATGGCGTTCCCAGAATGCCCTGTTCGCGGTGACGATCTCTCCACCCTCCCCGACGAGGAATGCAGGGCCGGGGATTGCGTCGACGAATGAGCGCATCAGCAGCTCGTTCTCGAGCAAACCGGCCTTCTGGGCCTCCTGCCCTGTTATGTCCATCACCGAGAAGACAACTGGAGAGGAGCGGTCACGGGGGT
>JAKPSJ010000045.1 GCA_029555345.1 Methanobacteriota archaeon
ATCGTCCGGTCCGTCTCGATCGCGGCAGAGATGGGGCTCTGCATCCCCCTGGTGTACAACACCGGCACGTACGACTCGGTGGAGACCCTGCAGCTCCTGGACGGCGTCTTCGATATCTATATGCCGGATGCGAAGTACGGGGAGAGCGAGACCGCCCTTCTCCTCTCGGATGCACCCGGCTACGTGGAGACCATGCAGGAGGCGATCGTCGAGATGCAGAGGCAGGTCGGCGACCTCGTCGTCGAGGGCGGGATAGCGAAGAGGGGCCTTCTCATCCGCCACCTCGTCCTCCCCGGCGGCCTCGCGGAGAGCGGGAAGGTGTTCGCATTCATCGCCGAGAGGGTGTCGAAGGACGCGTACGTCAACATCATGGATCAGTATCGTCCCTCCGGGAGAGTCGCGGAGTTCCTGGCAGACCCGCGGCTCGGTGTCCTGAACCGTGGGCTGACCGAGGAGGAGTTCGAGGACGCTGTCGCTTCTGCACGGCGGGCTGGGCTGCACCGTGGTATCCCGCTCGGGTGAGTGCAACGGAAAAAGGGACACGCCCCGGCCGGGACTTGAACCCGGGTCAAAAGCTCCGCAGGCTTCTAGGATATCCACTACCCTACCGGGACGCTGGCTATAGTTATCTCGCCTGGATGCTTAAATAGTTCACCTCACCGGCGCATTGCCGGCGCGGGGCCCGCCCCGAGGAGAGACGAGAAAACTTATGCACCGACCGGTGGATATATATCTTCCAATAGCGGGCCACACCATGAAGAAAGCATTGGTAACCGGGATCACGGGGCAGGACGGGTCCTACCTCGCCGAGCTCCTCCTCTCGAAGGGCTACGAGGTCCACGGCCTCGTCCGGCGGTGCTCATCCCTCAACACGAGCCGGATAGCCCACATCTTCCCAGATGCGGAGATCGCCGGGACAGCCTCGAGCGGTTCCGGGCTCTTCCTGCACTACGGGGGCCTCTCCGACTCCGAGCAGATATCGACCGTCATGGACCGCGTCCGCCCTGACGAGGTCTACAACCTCGCTGCCCAGAGCCACGTCCGCGTCAGCTTCGACACCCCCGAGTACACGGGGAACATCACGGGCCTCGGGACGACCCGCCTCCTCGAGGCTTCCCGCCGGAGCAACCCGGGTGTCCGGTTCTACCAGGCGTCGAGCAGCGAGATGTTCGGCGGGTCGCACCCCCCGCAGAACGAAGAGTCCCCGTTTTATCCCCGAAGCCCGTACGCATGCGCGAAGGTCTACGCCTACTGGATGACGAGGAACTACCGCGAGGGCTACGGGATCTTCGCGTGCAACGGTATCCTCTTCAACCACGAGTCACCGCGGCGCGGCGAGACCTTCGTCACGAGGAAGGTCACCAGGGGGATCGCGAGGATCCTCGCCGGGAAGGAGAGTGTCCTTTCCCTCGGGAACCTCGATGCGAAGCGCGACTGGGGATATTCGCCCGAGTACGTCGAGTGCATGTGGACGATCCTCCAGCAGGAGAAGCCCGACGACTTCGTCATCGGGACAGGGGAGACCCACTCCGTCGAGGAGTTCGTGGACGCGGCGTTCCAGTACGCCGACCTCGACAGGGACGAGCACGTGGCGATCGACCAAAAGTACTTCCGCCCGACCGAGGTGGACGTCCTCGTCGCAGACCCCCGGAAGGCCAAGAGGGAGCTTGGCTGGAAGGCGAGGGTGAGGTTCCCTGACCTCGTGAAGATCATGGTGGACGCAGACCTCCGGGCATTCGGCCTCGAGCCTATCGGCGAGGGCGACCGGATCGTGGAGAAGAGGTTCGGGGAGAAGTGGTGGAAGGGGGACTGAAGAACGGTGGACTTCTGGGACGGGAAGAATATCCTGATAACGGGCGGGGCCGGTTTTCTCGGCAGCGCGATCGTCGAGCATCTCGCAAAGCGCGGCGTCTCGCCCTCGCAGATCTCCATCCCCCGCAGCCGCGACCTTGACCTCCGGAGGTGGGAGAACTGCCGGAAGGCCGTGGAAGGCCAGGACATCGTCATCCACCTCGCGGCAAAGGTAGGGGGGATCGGGTTCAACCAGAAGTACCCTGCCGACCTCTTCTACGACAACGCCATCATGGGGATCCAGGTTATCGAGACCGCACGCCAGGCTGGGGTGGAGAAGTGCGTGGTTCTCGGGACGGTCTGCGCCTACCCCAAGTTCACGCCGGTGCCATTCCGCGAAGAGGAACTCTGGAACGGGTACCCCGAGGAGACGAACGCCCCCTACGGCCTCGCGAAGAAGATGCTCCTCGTCCAGTGCCAGGCGTACCGGCAGCAGCACGGCTTCAATGCACTCTACCTCCTGCCCGTG
>JAKPSJ010000052.1 GCA_029555345.1 Methanobacteriota archaeon
ACCCTCGCCGGGAGGTGCCACGAGGTGCCGAGCGGGTACTCCCGCGGGAGCGTGGATGAAAAGATACTCTGGTACGCCCGGGAGCACGGTTGCATGGTAGTCACGAACGACAGGGGCCTGCGGGAAATCCTCCTCTCTGCAGGAGTGCCTGTGATCACACTTATGCACAAGAAAAAACTTGGTTTATTGAGGAGATAGCTGGAGAGAGTGGCAGATGTACTACAAAATGGAGATGTCTGACAAGGTGCGGGTTCCGCCGCACCGCATGGGCGAGGAGCTGTCCCGGGTGATACTGGATGTCCTCCAGGAGTACCTCGAGGGGAGCATCGACAAGGAGATCGGGATATTCATTGCCGTGACCCGGATCGTCGCGATCGGAGAGGGCGAGATCGTCCCCGGGGATGGTGCCATCTACTATGACGTCGACTTCGAGGCGGTCGTACTGCGGCTCTCCCTCCAAGAAGTGGTCGAAGGACTCGTGGTGGAGACCACGAGTTTCGGTGCGTTCGTGAGCCTCGGCCCCATCGATGCCATGCTCCACGTCAGCCAGATATCCGACGAATACATCAACTACGACGAGAAGAACGCACGGCTCATCTGCCAGGACTCAAAGAGGTTTATCGGCGTCGGGGACGCGGTCAGGGTCAGAGTGGTCACCCTCTCGCTGAACGAGAGGGAGCCCCGCGACAGCAAGATAGGCCTGACCATGCGCCAGGCAGGCCTCGGGACGGCACGCTGGCTCGAAGAGGACATGGTGAAGGAGAAAGAGAAGGAGAAGCCAAAAGGCAGTGGTGACCATGGCGGCCGCTAGGAAGAAGCTTGTATCGGTCTGCAGGGAATGCCACCGGGTCGTCGAGGGGGAGGCCTGCCCGATCTGCGGGACGTCCAACCTCTCCACGGACTGGACCGGGTACCTCGTCATCATCGACCCGAAGAACTCGGAGATCGCCAAGAGAATGAATATCACCCTCCCCGGCAGGTACGCTCTGAAGGTCCGCTGATGCTGCGTCTCCCGGACCACCATCGCCACCATTTCAAGACCCCCTTTGGAAGGCTCGAACCCGAATTCGAATGCATCGTCCCGGAGATCGAGGGTTCTTCTTTTTTCTGCACGGTGGGAGATATCGTCACCCACAACGCCCTGAAGCACGGGCTCGTTCCCGCAGTGGCGATCGTTGATGGCTACACGATGCGGAAGCCCTGCAACCGCGTCCCTAAAGCATTCCCAAAAATATACTGCGCCAAAAACCCCGCGGGTACAATCACGCGGGACCTTGTCGGTGCTTTGAGGAGGGCAATCGATTCTCCCCCGGCCCTCGTCATCGTGGAGGGGGAGGAAGACCTTGCTGTCATCCCTCTCGCGCTCCTTGTCGCGCCTGGAAGCATCGTGCTCTACGGCCAGCCCGGAGAGGGGGTTGTCATCCGGGAGATCGATGAAGGTGCGCGAGAGGATGCCCGCAGGCTCCTCGCGTTTTTCGTTTCCGATCCGGGCGGGGAGCTGGACCTATGACGCCATGGCCCGGCGTGGCCAAAACAGTGCGAGGGCCCGAACGGGAGGCGGAAAGGGTGATTGATGCAATCCGGCTGGCAGGAATAGGATATAAATAACCACGGTGCGTACAATAAGAGGATATCGAGAGGATGCCAATGGAGATCGAGGTTACAAGGGATACCCGGAATGAACTGCTCGGGCGAAGGGAGGTTGACTTTGTCCTTCGCTTCGAGGGCCCGACACCGTCGCGCATGCAGGTACTGGCAAAGCTTGCGGCTATGCTGAACGCGAAGGAGAACCAGCTCGCACTGGACACACTGAAGACGAGTTTCGGGATGACCTCCTGCACGGGGAAGGCACGGGTATACGACACGGAAGAGGGAAGGAACAAGACAGAGCGTCAGTTCGTCCTCAAGCGCGGCTTCCCGAAACCAAAGGAAGAGGGGGCGTGAGGCATGGCTGCAAAGAAGAAGGCGAAGGAGAAAAAACCGGGCAGAAGTGCATATTACTCCGTTTCCGGTGGCAAGGTCGTGTTCTCGCGAAAGTTCTGCCCCCGCTGCGGCCCCGGTATCATCCTCGCCAACCACCCTGACCGCGCATCGTGCGGGAAGTGCGGGTATACCGAGTTCAAGAAGGCTGCCTGAAGGGGACACCGCCGCCGGAGACCAGCATGGTCCGGCGTCAGGACTGTCCCGGGGACACTCTCCATGCCAGATATCGGCCCGGTCCTGGGGATCGAAGGGACAGCGTGGAACCTCTCCGCCGCTCTTTTTGAAAAGGACCTCGTCGCGCAGTACTCCAACCCCTATGTACCTCTTCAGGGGGGGATCCACCCACGGGAGGCTGCCCAGCACCACGCGTCCTCCATGAGGGATGTCGTCGCCCGTGTCATGCCCCCTTCGGGGAGGATCGCGGGGGTTGCATTCTCCATGGGACCGGGGCTCGGCCCGTGCCTCCGGACTGTCGCGACCGCAGCCCGTGCACTGGCAATTGCCCTCGACGTCCCCCTGGTTGGAGTGAACCACTGCGTCGCCCACGTGGAGATCGGCCGGTTTGCCACCGGTGCCCATGACCCGATAGTTCTCTATGCCAGCGGCGCAAACACGCAGGTGATCGGGTACCTCAACCGCCGCTACCGGATATTCGGGGAGACCCTGGACATCGGCCTTGGGAATGCCATCGACAAGTTCGCACGGAGCAGGGGTCTCCCTCATCCCGGCGGACCCGAAGTCGAAAGGCTCGCTCGAAAAGGGAGTTATATCGAGCTCCCGTACACTGTCAAGGGGATGGATCTCGCCTTTTCCGGACTCGTGAGCACGGCAAAGGACCACCCCGGACCCCTCGAAGACGTCTGCTTCAGTATTCAGGAGACGGCATTTGCCATGTGCGTGGAGGTGACCGAGAGGGCGCTCGCCCATACAGGCAAGGACGAGGTTCTGCTGGTGGGGGGTGTCGGTGCCAATTGCCGGCTGCAGGAGATGCTCGCCACCATGTGCGGCGAGAGGGGCGCCACGCTCCACGTCCCTGACAGGAAGTACCTGGGGGACAACGGGGCGATGATAGCCTATACGGGCAGGCTCATGCTCGAGAAAGGGCTGGCAATGCCTCCCGGAGAGACGAGGGCCAACCCGGTGTTCCGAGCGGACCAGGTCGAGGTCACATGGTGGGACGGGGGGGTGGCCCAGGGAGTGCAGAAGGCCCGGACCCCGGAGCCAGGTGTCGCCAGGGGTGCTGAGGCGATCGTCAGGGTGGGCACCGATACGGTGACGAAGCAGCGCCAGAAAAAGTCTTACCGCCAGCCTGCACTCGATGCACGCCTCATCGCGGAACGGACGAGGGCGGAGGCCCGCTTGATATCCATGGCCAGGAGGCACGGTGTCCCCACGCCGGTGATCCGTGACATCACGGCAGACACGATCGTGATGGAGAGGGTCCCAGGGCTCCTCGTCAGGGAGGGTCTCTCCGTGGAAAACCTTTTCCTGGCAGGAAAAACAGTGGGAAGGCT
>JAKPSJ010000053.1 GCA_029555345.1 Methanobacteriota archaeon
GTGCTCGAGAACGAGTACCGCCATGGGGCACCCCCCGAGAGGTTCGTCGTCCCTGCTCCCGTGAAGATGGTCCTCCGGGAGGGGTACCGGTTGCAGGACGGCTACCTCTGGGCAAGGCTCCCCTATACCCGGGATGTCGGGCTCGAGGTGAGAGCCGAGGATATCGAGTATTAGGCCAGGGGGAGACTCTTTACAGAAATCCAAAAAGGCAGGAGAAATAGCAGCCCTGGTCATCGCATGCAGCAGGAACCGCAATGGCCCCACTGCTGCATCGAAGAAATAGCAATCCTTTTTTACACTTTCCCGCCAAAAGAAGAAAAATCAAAGGACTGAATGAAAACATGAGACCTTCTGACAACCTGGCCCTCTCCCTTTTCGCCTGTGCATTGCTCGGTGCGTTCCTGCTTGCCCCTGGGTGCATGGAACAGACTCCTTCCCAGCCGGCGGGCGCGTCTCCCTGTGAACCGGGAGATCTCCTCTTCGTGACCGAGGAGATCTACCCGTACTCGTTCATGGAGAATGACGGGACCCTCAACGGCACATCGGTTGCAGTAGTCCAGGAGATGGTACGCCGCAGTGGATGCGGTGCCCGGCTCGAGCTTCACCCGTGGAACGCCTCGTATGGGATCGCCCTCGCCACGCCTGGAGCCGCGGTCTTCCCCACGGCCCGGACACAGGAGAGGGAGGACAGGTTCCTCTGGGCCGGGCCGATCGGGACATTCGAATACGTCCTGTATGCACGGAACGACTCGGGGATCCGGCTTGAAAGCCTCGAAGCCGCCAGGGCTGCAGGGACAATAGCTGTCGTCGAAGGTGATGCCCGGCACGAATTCCTCGAAGAGAACCATTTCACCAATATCAGGACATATCCCACCGATGAAGAGTGCATGGAAGCACTCAGGAACGGGTCCGTAGCGCTCTGGCTGGGGTCCTCCGCTGAAAGCCCCGGTATAAGCGATCGATCGGGGATCGCGGATGGAACCATCATCCCCGTCTATTCCCTCATGGATATCGACTTGTACCTTGCGTTCCATAAACAGACGAGCCCAGAAACTGTCGCGCGGTTCCAGCAGGCCCTCGATGCCATGAAGGCCGACGGGACGTATGCCCGCCTCACCGGGTTGGGAGAAGGTAAAAGGAAAGCTGCTTCCCCTGTTCCTACCGGGAGAACCGTCCCTGTCGGGACAGCGCTCTCCTCCCTTTCGGGACTAACCGGTTCCCGCATGCAGGGGGTTGCGTCGGCCCTGGAAGCCTTTGCCCTCACCTCCGACGCAGGGTCAGGGGACTGGGACAGGGTCCGTCCTGTCCTCCTCCGGCTCGAGGAAGACTATCCAGACGCCCGGTTCTGGTATGCCCGTGCGGACGGCTCGTACTACACGACCGTCGACAACCTCACCAGCGCGAACTTGAGAGACCGCCCCTATTTCCCTGTCGTTCTCTCGGGAAAGGCATCCGTGGGGACGGTCGTGGTGAGCAAATCGACCGGCAGGTACACGGCGATCGTAGCGGCACCCGTCCTCTCCGGTGGGGAAGTATCGCACGTGCTCGGGACCTCGGTCTCCTGCGACTCCCTTAGGGAATACCTGAAAGGGAATGTCCCCCTGCCGGACGGGTACTACTTCTTTATCCTGGCGCAGGACGGGTCCACGGTGCTCGACTCGCTCACTGGCCGCACCTTCTCGATCGCCAGTGACCCTGGAGCTAGGGACAGGATCCTATCGACCGATGAAGGGGAGTGTGCATACAGCTACGAGGGTGCGAGCCACCGGGCGGTGTTCAGGACGGAACCCGTTACAGGTTGGAAAGTGGCTATTGCCTGGATGGAATAAAAGACTGCCTTGAGCGTGGGAGCCTCTTCCATTGCGGGAGAGGTCCCCCTGCTCGCAGGCCGGGCACGTGGTTATACGGCCCCCGCGTCGCCCAGCGCTTCCCTGCTCCGCACCTGGTACAGTACCATCGGGTCCATCTCCTGGTATGTCTCGGGACCGGTCCTCATGATGACGTTCTTGATGCCGCTGTTGACGATCATCTTGGAGCATAGGAAGCAAGGCCAGATCCGTGTGAGCTCCCCTGTCTCCACCTCGAACCCGGCGAGGTAGAGAGTACAGTTCCGGGCAAGCTTTCCTGCCTGGAGGAGTGCGTTCATCTCGGCATGGACGCTCCTGCACCTCTCGTAGTGCGACCCGGACGGGATGTCGTGGTCCTTCCTCCAGCATCGCCCGAGTTCGGTGCAGTCCATCTGTTTCCGCGGTGCTCCCGTGTAACCGGTGGAGACGATCGTGTGGAACTCATCAACGATGATTGCCCCGAAGTTGCGGCGCAGGCACGTTCCCTGGTGCGCACACCGCAGCGCAAGGTCGAGAAAATACTGGTGACGGTTGGTCCGCATGCTGTATCAGTATATCGGGGAACCGTGTATTAAACCACGTGATTTCTGTATAGCAGGTAAAGAATAGGCAAAAAAAGAGAGTGGACCATCAGGCACTGTATGTCATGTAGTTCTCCTGGATCTCCTCTTGTGTCAGCCCGCGGTTGTAGAGGGCAAAGGAGCCAATATCCCCCTTGTAGTAGAACGGCCATGTCGTGGACGACTGTTTTCCCATCGTCATGGGATACGAATTGTCCTTCAACTGGATTTGAGGGACTTGGGAGGGATTGGTAATCCGGTTATTCCCTGGAACGTTCGACTGGTAATAACTGTAGGGTTTCGATTCGCCGTTGACATAGATCTTAGGAGTCCCCCCCTCCACGACGAGATTGACGTAATTCCAGGTATCTGCGGAGATTGCAGGTGCATCTGTCATGACGTGGTAATGTGTCCCGGTCACGCGGTCATCCCACTCGAAATAAACCCTGTCCCCGATGAGGTAGAGATCGTAGTTCTTGTCTTCAGTGCTCGAACTTATCTGCTGGCCCTTGCCAATCACCTGCTTCCAGTACTCGGAACTCATATATTGGTTGGGACTCCCGACATTTTTGGGGTTCAGCCAGATCGAGATGGTGAGGTCGCCCGTGTAGGTGAGGGTGGGGTCGTCGGCATATGCGATCCAGTCATCCACCCCATCGAACGAAAGATAACTCATGTTCATGGGGGAGCCCGTGTTGTGGAGTGCGGGGTTCCCGTTGATGCTGTAGGAAAGTGGGGTGCAGTCCGTCCGAAAGACGCCGCCACCCGGTGTCCCGCCCGCGAGGGCATAAGAAGTCGTGCCCTTCCTGATCCGGGCCCGGTCATCGCTCGAGATGAGGAGGTTTGCCTCGGGGTCGATGAGCTGGATCACCCATGTCCCGGTCGCGAAGGGCCTGAGGCGCCCGATCGGAACGGTATCCGAGACGATGTAATTACAGTAGGACGAGTAACCGCTCGAATTTGGATAGATATAGAGGGTTTTTCCCTCGAGGCTCCCTCCCTTGATGAAGGGTGTGGGGTAAAGCGTCCTCCCGTCCGGGGTGACCACCTTGATCAGCACCTTCTTGCCGGCGACCGGCGGCTCCTGCCCGGCGAAGTGAAAGGGTTCGGCCTCTTTTATCGAGAGGGCCACGACCTCCATTGGTTGCCCGCCGGGCTGTATGATCTCCTCTGCCTTGGCTTCGCTCGCGATGTAGACCGTGTGATGGAGCACGGATGGGTACCCCATGAAGACCGACCAGAGGACGAGTGCAATCCCTATGACGAGGACGACCATGAGGATCACGCTGACAGTTTCCGAGATCCCCGTTTCCCTCACGCAATCCCTCTCTCTCATCGAGGCCCCTGTCGCTTGCATTTTATACCCCGTTGCACAAAAAGGTAGGTGATCTGAGATGCGGTTTTCTGGGTATAATTTCTCGCAGGGGATGAGTATGGATAAAAATCACGCAGTTTATTTCATCACCGTGCTTGCCCTTGCCGCAAACCTCGTTGTCGCCGGTGTCACGGCAGTCGTGCCACCTGGCGCACAGGATTTCAACGTTTCCTCCACGCAGCCAATGTCCTTCGCAGGACCAGCGCCTGCACATGAATCTCCCGTTCCGGAAGGGGGATTTTCTGTGCCCCTGCCGGTATGGACCACCGCAGGGCTCGTTCTTATCGGGGCAGCTCTCGCTGCCCTTGTCATCCTCCGGCGCCAGAAGACTTACGTCCCCCGCACGAAAAGGCTTCAGAAATGAGGGAGGATAGTTTCCTGAAACTGACCGGCTGGGTGGAGACCGGTGGAAAAGTCCTCTCCCGGGAGGAGATCCTCTCCCTCCTCCATGAGAACCCCCTTGCACTCTCGTCGTTCGGTGGGGAGTTCCTGCTCGAATGGGACGACTGCTGCGCAAGGGACGCCCTCGGTATCATACCGGGACCGGTGCCTCCCGGGAAGATCCTTTCGGGGAAGCGGCTCATCGGGAGCGTAGAGCCGCGTTTTGGCGATATGGGACTGGAAGAGGCGATCGTCGCCGCGGTGGCCCTCCGGAGCGACAGGGGCGTTGTCGCACTGTCAGGCGGGGTCGATTCCGCCCTCGTCGCCGCGATTGCACGCCGTCCGTGCATCGCGGCGGGGACTGCGGAAAGCGGAGACCTCGCGATGGGCATGGGTACTGCCCGTGACCTGGGCCTCGAATGCATCCCGGCCGTCGTTGCGCCGGGTGAACTGGAGGGGGCCGTTGCCAAAGTCATTGGGATCGTCCCGGAGAAGACCCCGCTCGATCTCTCGATAGCCCTCTCCTGGTACTTCGTCACGAGGTCTGCAAGGGATGCAGGGTACGACCGCGTCATCACGGGGCAGGGCGCCGATGAGCTCTTCGGCGGGTACAGGCGGTACCTCGAATCAGCGGATATCGATGCCCTCCTCGCAGACGATTTCGCGCGACTGCCGGCACAGGTCGCCCGTGACCAGTCTGTTGCGATGCAAAACGGGGTACTCCTCTCCTACCCCTACCTCGACGGGAGGGTCGTTTCGGCTGCACGTGCACTCCCCGCACGGGAGAAAGTGGCTGAGGGTGTGCGGAAACGGGCGCTCAGGGAAGTCGCAGAGCGTTTTCTCCCCCGGGAAGTTGCATGGCGCGAGAAGAAGGCCATGCAGTACGGGACCGGGATCTGGCGGGAACTGCGAAGGCTCGCGAGGAGAAAGGGATTCCCAACGGTGAAGGAATACCTCGCGCGGGCAGTGCGGTGATACCGTCATCCCAGAACAGGCGGAATACCGGGCAACCTCGGGAATTCGAATCGAGATGCCCTGTTTTCACGTGCAATTTTCGTCGGGTGCAATCGACAGGGAGATCTGCCCTGCATGGCAAATCAGCAATGGTTATAAAAGGCGGTGCGGAGGGTACTTATTCTCATACGCGGAGGGACACCCCGGGAGGACGTGGAAGGGATGATCACAGAAAGAGACGTGGAACACATCGGGATGCTTGCAGATATCGCCATTCTCCGCGATGAACTCGAAGAGTTCACCGTGAGTTTCAACAGGATCCTGGAATACTTCGATATCCTCGACCAGGTCTCCAGTAAAGGGGAAAACGAGGAACCTCTATTCAATGTCTTTCGCGAGGACGAGGTCGCCCCCTCGCTCTCTCAGGAAGAGGCCCTTTCGAACGCGAAAGATACAGAAGAGGGGTTCTTCAGGGCGCCGCGGGTGATGTGATGGCGGGCGGGACGCTCTCTTTCCACCCTGACGACCGGTACAACGCCTTTTTGAGAACTATCCCCGAAGTTGCATACGGCGAAGGGCGGCTCAGCGGCGTTCCCGTCGCGATCAAGGACAACATATCGACGGCCGGCATCGAGACGACATGCGCGTCCCGCATCCTTTCGGGATACGTCCCTCCCTACGATGCGACGGTCGTCTCCCTCCTCAGGAGGGAGGGGGCCGCGATCGTGGGAAAGACCAACATGGACGAGTTCGGCATGGGGAGTACGACAGAGAACTCGGCGTTCGGTCCGACGAAGAACCCGCATGACCCCGGGCGGGTCCCGGGCGGTTCATCGGGCGGGAGCGCCGCAGCGGTTGCAGCTGGACTGGTCCCCCTCGCCCTCGGGACGGATACGGGTGGGTCCATCCGCTGCCCTGCCGCGTTCTGCGGGATCGTGGGGCTCAAGCCCACATACGGCAGGGTCTCGCGGTACGGGCTGGTCGCGTATGCAAATTCTCTCGAACAGATTGGCCCCATGGCAGCCAGTGTCTCCCAGGTCAACCTCCTGATGAGCGTCATTGCCGGGTACGACCACCGGGACTCGACTTCCCTCGATGCACCCTATTCCCATACCCCTGACAGTGACATCAGGGGGACACGGATCGGAGTCCCCGAGGAGTTCTTCGGCGAGGGCGTCGACCCCAGGGTTGCATCGGTCATCTGGGATGCGATCTCTCTCCTCGAACGGAAGGGTGCAGAGATTATCACCTGCAGGTTTCCCTCCATGCCCTACGCACTGGCCGCGTACTACGTGACGTGCATGAGCGAGGCGAGCTCGAACCTCGCCCGGTACGACGGTGTCCGGTACGGCCCCCCTCCCGATGTCAAGAAGCCCTGGCACGAGGCGTTCCAGGAGAGGCGCCGGGAAGGCTTCGGCCTCGAAGTGAGGCGGAGGATCATGATCGGGACCTTCGCACTCTCCTCCGGCTATTATGGGAAGTACTATGCGAAGGCCCAGGCCGCACGAAAGAACGTCCGGAAAGACTTCCGGCACCTCTTCGCTGATGTCGACGTTATCGCCGGCCCGACCATGCCGACGGTCGCGTTCCGGCTCGGAGAGAAAAGCGACCCCCTCTCCATGTACCTCTCCGACATCCTGACGGTCCCTGCAAACCTCGCCGGAGTCCCTGCTCTCTCCGTCCCGTGCGGGAAGGTGGAGGGTCTCCCGGTCGGCCTGCAGGTCATGGGGCGGTGGATGGAAGACGAGCGGGTTGTCGACGTTGCCTACGCCTATGAACAGGGGGTGAAGGCATGAACGTCATCGTGGGGCTCGAGGTCCACTGCCAGCTCGATACGCGTACGAAACTCTTCTGCAGCTGCTCGACAGATTACCGCAATGACGGCCCCAACACGCATGTCTGCCCTGTATGCCTGGGCCTGCCTGGGTCTTTGCCTGTTCTCAACAGGAAGGCGGTGGAGTACGCCCTGCAGGTCGCAAAAGCCCTCCACTGCGCTGTCCCCCACGAGTCTGTATTCTCCCGGAAGAACTATTTCTACCCTGACCTGGACAAGGGCTACCAGATAACCCAGTACGACAGGCCCCTTGCAGTCTCAGGGTACCTGGACATCGAGGGGGAGGAGGGAGAGAAAAGAGTCCGGATCACGCGGGTCCACGTCGAGGAGGATCCAGGTCGCCTGGTGCACAAAGGCGGGGCGGACAAGCCCAGGTATTCATTGGTGGACTACAACCGGGCAGGGATCCCCCTGATCGAGATCGTCACGGAACCGGACCTCCGGTCCCCGAGGGAGGCCCGCCGGTTCCTCAACAAGCTCCGGGCGACGCTCGAGTACCTGGGAGTGTTCGACAGCGAGAAGGAAGGCTCTCTCCGTGTCGACGCGAACATCTCGCTCGAAGGAAGCGAAAGGGTGGAGATAAAGAACATCACGTCCTACAAGGGCGTGGAAAAAGCCCTCACGTTCGAGGTCACACGCCAGAAAAATGCACTGCGCCGCGGTCAGAAGATCGTGCGCGAGACCCGCCACTTCGTCGAGGC
>JAKPSJ010000055.1 GCA_029555345.1 Methanobacteriota archaeon
CGTCCCATGAGGTCGGTGGACAGGAACCAGGACCCCGGAGGGGGTCTGTGGCCTGCTGCCGCGGGGACCGGTCCAGGCCCGGAAGGGCGCAGACTCACCGCGGACATTCGGCGCCCATGGGGGTGCGGGGCGGAGGAGGGCCGTGCCGGGATGAGGCGGTCTTGGGCCGTCGACCGAGAACGTGTCCCCAATTTTCCAGGAAAAGTGGTATGCCGCCATGTCGAAAGTCACCATCGTCGGCGCGACCGGCAACGTCGGTTCGTTCTGTGCCCAGACGATCGGGCATATACCCTACGTGGACGAGATCCTGCTCCATGGCAGGGAGGGGCGCGAGAACCTCCTGCTCGGGCTCACCAGGGACCTGAACGACTCTTTTGCAGCAGCGGGGACCGCAATGGAGCTCTCCTGGACGACAGACTTTTCCGATATACGGGACTCCGACGTGGTCGTCTGCACTGCAGGCGTCGCCCGCAAGCCCGGCCAGGACCGCCTGGACCTCGCACTCGAGAATGCGCGGATCGTCGCGAAAACTGCCAGGTCCATCGGGCAGCACGCACCAGGAGCCATGATCCTGATGGTCACGAACCCGGTGGACGTGATGACATCTGTCGCCCTCCGGTACTCCCGCATGCAACCCCACCAGGTGTTCGGCCTCGGCACCCACCTCGACTCCATGCGGTTGAAGTCCCTGATCGCCAGGCACTTTCGTGTCCACGTGAGCGAAGTCCACACCCGGATCATCGGGGAGCACGGCGACTCGATGGTGCCGCTCTGGTCTGCGACGACGATAGGCGGGATCCAGATCTCGAACCTGCCGGCCTTCAGCGGCCTGCCGAGGGAAGAGATCATGGGACGCGTCAGGTCCAGCGGCGAGGAGATCATCAAGAACAGGGGTGCCACTGTCTACGGCCCGGGAGAGGCGATAGCGACCCTTGTCCGGACCGTCCTCGGGAACGAAAACCGCATCCTGACGGTATCTGCCTATATCCGGAGCGAGGTCCACGGCATCGGTGACGTGTGCATCGGTGTCCCTGCGAGGATGAACCGCCAGGGGGCATTCCCAGTCCCGATAAAGATCGACGAGGACGAGGTCGCACGTTTCAGGGAGTCTGTCGAGAAGATACGGGCGATCACCGGGACTGTCATCGAAAAACTGGGAGGGCAGTGATCTTTTCACTCCCGGAAAAACGGGGAATGACAGGCGGGGAGACTGTTTTCTTCAGGTAAGTGTCACATCTGTGATCTCGGCCCGTTCGACCCCGGGGATCTTCTGGATCGCCGTTTCGACGGCATCGCTCTCTCCAGCTGCATCGTCGACGAGGGCCGCGACGACCAGGGCCTTCAAACCAAAGCCGATCGGCTCCTCACGGATATCCTTCACTGCAGGGACTTCCCTCCTGATCTGGTCCTTCAGCCTCCCGAGGTCCACTTCGGGTGATTCCGGCATAACTCTCAGCAGGATAGCAACGGTCCCCATGCTTCACGGCCCCGTGAACCCGCACTTGGGACAGACATAGGGAATGCTCTGTTCCCGGCAGCGGAAGCATCTCCTGATCTCGTACCCGCACTTCGGACATCCGAACTCGGTTGCACCGCTTTGGGCAAGCGGCGAATTGCATGACGAACATTTTCTTACCGGCATGGGGCCCTCCTCGCAAAGTGTCTCATACTATCTCTCCTGAAACACTTAAAAGCCGATGGTCGTCCCGGTTGTCTCCAGTCCGTCGAGCACTGCACAGAGGCGTTCCGGGTGGAGACCCGAGATGACCATCGCGGGTATCCCGTGGCCGAGCGTATACTCCAGGAAGCACGGGTCCACGTCACCGGTCCGGACCGGGGTGGAGATGGCATGCAGGAGATTTCCCCCGGAACGGATGCCGTCCACGGACTTGAGGAGGACGAGGGGTACGCCGAGCGACCGGGCACACCACGCGGCGATCGTGTCCGATGTCACGTCCCACGAGTGCGGGAGGGGGTCTCTCGAACGGAGGACGGAATAGGGGAGGAGGACGTGCGGCGTGCCGGGGATGGCGAGCTTCTCGGTTACGGGGAGGCCGAACCGGGAGAGGTACCACCCGTACTGCTCCATGGCGGAAACGGCCATCCAGTGGGCCTCCGTTCCCTGTGCACCCGTCCCTCTCACGACCCGTGCGAAGGGTCCGCCCCCGGGGACGACGAGGACGGGAGGGGACCTCCCTCGGAGAGTGGAGCATATCCTCTCTGCACGCGGGTAGAGGCTTCCGCCGATCTTGAGGACGAGGGGGGGGGAGATCACCGATGCCTTCCCTCGAGTAATGTGGGAGAGTGCAGCAGGTTAATGGTTTCCCGCCGCCCCATCCATAGATCATGCATTGGCGCCTCCTTTTCCTGGCGTTGGCCCTCGCATCTCCCGTCAATGGGATCCTCCTCACCGAGTTCTGCCCTGACCCGTACCTCCCGGATGACCGCGACGAGTATTTCTGCCTCGAGGGAGCCGGCCCCCTCGACGGGGTCATGGTCAGCGATGGTGAGGGGAGCGTGCGTTTCCCGGCAGGCTCGTCCCTTGCGGGCCGGTGCGTGGTCGCACGGGACGCGGAGGCATACCGGAGGAGCCACGACCAGTACCCGGACTACGAGTGGGACGGGGCCGCGGCCGAAGTGCCCGACATGGTCAGGACCGGGAGGTTCCAGCTCGCGAACACCGGGGACGAGATAACCCTCTACCGGGAGAGGAGCCCGGTCCAGAAGGTGGAATGGCCGGGAATGGTCAGTACGCGCCAGGGCCAGGTCCATTACTTGCAGGACGGCACGTGGGACGCACGTGTCCTGATGCTAGGCCAGTCGCAGTTCGGGGAGGCGGCGTTCGGTGGTGTGAACGGCATCGCCTTCGTCTCCCCGGACTGTTCCCAGGAGGTCTTCCTCTCCCTCGCCGGCAGCGCCCGCAGGGAGGTCCTCGTCGCGGCCTACGAGTTCACGAGCCCCGTGCTCGCCCAGGCGCTCATCGATGCCGCGGGGCGTGGCGTGAACGTATCCGTCCTGCTGGAGGGCGGGCCGGTCGGCGGGATCTCGGGCGAGGAGGAGTGGGTCATCTCCCGGCTCGGGGAGAGCGGGGTCCCGGTCTACACCATGTCCGGGACGCGGGACGTCCACGCGCCTTACCGGTACATGCATGCGAAGTACATGGTCGTCGACCGGTCGGACGTCCTCGTCACGAGCGAGAACTTCAAGGGCAGCGGTTTTCCCGGGAGGGGGACCCGTGGCAACAGGGGCTTTGGGGTCGTGGTCACCCATCCCGGCCTCGCCGGGTACCTCGCCTCTGTCTTCTCCCACGATGCCGGCGGGAGGTTCACCGTCAGGGCCACGGCGGGCTGCGGGACGGAGGAGGTACCGTCTATGGATGCATATTCGCCCGCCTTCGAACCGTACGCGTTCTCCGGCGCGACGGTTACCCCCGTGATCTCGCCGGACACGAGCAGCCTGCTCCACGGCCTGATCGGGGAGGCAGAAGAGTCCGTGGACATCGAGATGGCGTACATCACGAACGAGTCCGGGGCGGTACTCAACCCGTTCCTCGCCGATGCCATCGATGCTGCCAGGCGCGGGGCCCGGGTCAGGGTCCTCCTCGACTCCTATTACTACAACGTCGAGGGCGATTCCGACAACGACGAGATGGTCGAGGTCATCAACGGGATCGCTGCTGCGGAGGGGTTGGCGCTCGAGGCCCGGTGTGCAGACATAAGCCCGGGACGGGTCGAGAAGATCCACAACAAGGGCGCCATCGTCGATGCGAGGAGAGTCCTCGTGAGCTCCATCAACTGGAACGCCAATTCGCCTGCGAACAACCGTGAAGTGGCACTGATAGTGGACCACCCCGGTGCCGGGGAGTACTTCACGGCCGTCTTCGAGTCTGACTGGGACCAGGCCGGGCAGAGTGGTGTGCCCGGCCGCGGCCCTGACCCTGTGAAACTGGCTGCCGCCGCCCTGGTCGTGGCAGCCCTCGTCGTTCTCTTCCGCTACAGGAACCGGGGTCGGTGAATCAATGGGCGAACGGCCCAGATGAGCCGGGAGCTGAAGTGTCACCGGCGCACCTGCTCGAGCTCGCAGGGGCAAGCCCACTGGCCGGCATTGACTCGCGTGACGTGGTTTTCCCGGCGCCTCCTGGTAGCGCGGGGTCTCGTCTCGCCAGCCCGCATGCCGCCCCAATCGACCCGGTGAATGGTATAAGTACCCGCTCGTCCAAGGATAGAGGACGTGATACTCGTCCGGCAGGAAAAGATCGCACTCGCACTGGTCCTGGTCGTCATTGCGGCAGTCGCCATTGCTGCAATCGCCCTGGAATCGGCAGGGAAGGGAGCGTTCGCACGCCCCTTCGGGCCTGACTCACGCGATGGGGATCTCGTCTCCCTCCAGGGCAGCGTGGAAGAGGCCAGGATGACTGCGACCGGCGGCCACCAGGTCCTCAGGGTGGCAGGAGTCCGTGTCTTCGTCCCGTCCGAATCTGTCCGCAAGGGCTGGCCCCCGGTGGGGGAGGAGGTCCGGGTTTACGGCACTGTCCAGACGTACAGGGGCGAGAGGGAGGTCCTCGTGAGTTCCGTGGGGGATATCCAGGCCGGCTCACCGCGATGAAATGGCGATGCGGATCTGCCTTTTCTGACCAATTTTTCATATGAAAATGACGCGGCATTTTCATGTGCCGGGCCTGTTGCCAGAGGCATTATAAGTTTTTTTAATATGAAATGGAAAAGATAAAGAGATGATGCGTTTCCCGGCGAGGCCCGGGAGGGGAGAAGTGGATGGATCAGAAACAGGGTGGTGTCGACACGGCGGGAGGGCACAGGGCCTGGATACTCGCAGCCCTTGCCCTTGTCTGCATCGGGCTCGAAATCGTTGTGCACCTCTTTTTCAGGACGGCTATTGGATACACGCACATATTCTACATCCTGCTGGTCCTGTCAGCACTCTGGTATTACAGGAAGGCGCTCCTCGTCGCAGGCGGACTTGTCTGCGCGATGGTCGCAACGAGCCTTGTCGTCGGAGACCTCTCGTGGGCGACGGCTATTCGCGCCGCGATGTTTTGTATCATCACCTGGGTCGTCGCATCGATCTCCGAGGAACGAGACAGAGCCAAGGCCGAGTTGCAGGTGAAGAAGGAAGAGGCGGAGAAGAGGCACTATGCACTCGTCGGGTACCTCTCCGAGGCGACGCTCCGCCTGAAGGCCCCACTCGAGACGCTGCGGGAGAACCTCGCCTCGATGCGCAGGCAGATTGACCTGGGGGTCGATACCGAGGATATGAAGACAATGCTCTCTGTCCAGATCGCGCACCTGGAACAGATCATCGAGAACTTCCGCGAACTCAACCAGGAGATCGTCGAGGAGCGCGACGATATACCCCAGGAGTTCGGCGAGTTCCTGACACGGTGAAGGTGCAAGCAACTATGCCTGTCGATCTCTCTCGACTTGGCCAGGACAAGCTCTTCCTCGTTCTCTCAACAGCGGAAAAGCTTCGACAGAACAACATCCAAATCATCAAGACCCTGACCGACGGGGGATACAAGGTGGTCGTCATCACGACCAACCGACCATCGGGAATCCTGAAGAAGATCTACGCTGCGGAGGGGATCGAACTGAGCAAGGTCTTTTTCATCGACGCCATCACGAAGTATGCCATCGGGCGGGTCCCGGAAGGCGAGCCTGATACCGTCTTCGTCAACAGCCCCTCGAACCTGACGGATCTCGGCATCGCCATCACCAGTGCCCTCAACGCAACCTCAGGCAATAAGCCCTGCCTTCTCTTTGACTCGATCAGCACCATGCTCATCTACATCCCCTCCATTGCCATATCGAAGTTCATCCATTTCGTCGCGAGCAAGCTGCGGCTCCTCGATGCGCCCGGGATATTCGTCGCCGTCGAGAAGGGAATCGATCCCCTCCTCCTGACCCAACTGACGACTTACGTCGACGATGTCATTGATATGGATGCCCCCTCTCCTGTCCCGGGCGGGGATGGGGAGCCGCAGAAAGCCTGATTCACCCGCGTCAGGTCTCCCCTGCCTTGAAGACTTGATATCTCACCCGCTTCTGCTCCACGCAGTCCCGGACCATCCGTTCCCGTGTCGAGAGAGCTGCTGACTTCCCGCTCTTGACCTCGACAAAGACGATCTCTTCGAGGCCCCCCTCCGAAAGGCCCGAGAAGACCACGAAGTCAACGGGTGAGCCGAGGAACCGGGCGTCCCTCGGGTTGTAGGGGAAACCCGGGAAGAACGGGAGAAGGTGCTCGGTGACCCTGCCCCTCACAACAGCCTCGCTCCTCTCGACTGCGTCCTTCCTGATCCGTGTCTCCTGCTCGAGAGCCCATTCCCGACAGAGGATTGCTGCCCGCTCGCTGGCCTCCCTTTCCAGGGAGTTGGAGCGCCATCCCTCGAAGAGGGCCCGGGCCCTCTCTTCCATCCTTCCGCGAAGAGAGACGTAGAGGAGGAGAAGTACGACGAGTGCAAAAGTGAGGGCGGAGAGCGCGATGAGGAAGATCGCGACTGTGGTCTCGACCATGCGGAGGGAATGGAACGACCGACGAGAAAAAACCATTCGCCGCGGGACCTCCATGGACGTGCCGGAGGAGGTCCCGGCCAGGGCCGGAAGGGGAGGCGCTACTTCCGGGTCACACCGGTATTTCCCGTGTCGTAGCCTCCAACTGCACTCAGCCGACCCTTGTAGGCATCGGACCGGATCTCTTCTTCCAGTTCTTCCATGCGGGGGTCTTCCCCCGATCCTGCGTTCATGACCAGTTCGTAAGAGTCGGTCCCGAGCGGCAGGAAGGCGAGGCCTGCCGCCTCGGCAGACCGGCGGGTGCATATGCCCGCGTCGGCGATCCGTGCCGCGATCCTGGGGGCGATGACATCGGGGTTCTTCACCTCCTCGGTATACCCCTCCATCGCCGTGGGAGGTATCCCCCTCTTCGCGAGGTAGGCATCGAGCACCACCCTGTTTGCAGTACCCCGCCGGGTATTCAGGATCCGGACCTTCTGCAGGTCCCCGCTGCCGAGTCTCTCCCTGGATGCTATCCCGAGCGGTTGTTCCGCGAGAACGACTCTCGAGATGGGAAAGTCCTTTTGGGCGCCGAAGAAACCGGGTACCGTTTCTCCCCCGATCACCGGGACGTGCACCGACGCAGCATGGCACACCCTCGAACGCAGCGCCATCATGCTCCCGAGGTTGTTCGATGGGCAGCACCGGAGCGAGATGCCCCGGTCGGCCACCCTGTCCGCGAGGAGGTCGAGCGGGATGTCCTGCGAACCCACCGTCAAGATGCAATTTTCGAGGAGCAGGGGGCTCCCGTACAGGGTCACGTCCACATCGCGCTTCGCTTCGAAGCCTTCATCGGTCGAGGGTATGCAGATGTAGCCGTTGGACCTCAGCAGGGCACTCTGGACGCCGAAACCACGGGAGAGGGGGATGGCCACGCATTTTCCATCGACGAACCCCGTGCAGACAGGGACGAACTCGTCGTAACCGAGGTCCGACGTGAGGGTCTGGCCGAGGCTCGCCTTCACCCTGTATGCCGGGTGGGGTGCCATCCCCCAGTGCTCCAGCAGGCGGGCGGCGAATTCGCGGACGACAGTGTGGGCGGCGACCGGGTATCCAGGCATCCCGATGACCGGGACTTTCTCGACGAGCCCCATCATGACGGGCTTGCCTGGTTTTATCCCCACGCCATGGAATAGGAGTCTTCCCGAGCTCTTCAGGATCTCCTCGGCATAATCCGTGGTCCCAGCAGAAGACCCCGCGGAGAGGAGGACGAGGTCGTTTTCCCTGACGGCCTGGAGGAGCTGGCCCGCTATCCTGTCCCTGTCGTCGGGGACGAGCGGGTACCGCTTGCAGGTGGCGCCCATGCTCGAGAGGTACGCCTCTGCCAGGAAGTTGTTGGATTCCACGCCCTGCTCGGGGGCGGGGGCGATCCCCAGGGGTACCAGTTCGCTCCCGGTCGAGATGATCCCCACTCTCACGGAGAGGACGCTGACGAACGCGATGCCGTACGACGCGAGGGCCCCGATGTCTATCGCCCGGACCTGGTGCCTGCGGGGCAGTATCAGGTCACCCTTGCGGATGTCTTCCCCTGCCGGCCTGACATGCTGCCAGGGCGCGGCGGGTTTGCGGATCAGCCACTTCCCATCCTCCTCCCAGACGTCCTCGATCATGATCACGGCGTCGCAAGAGGGGGGGAGCGGCTGCCCCGTATTGATCCTCGCGGCATCGGCGAGGACGAGCGGGGATTTGTCAGTCGCTGCCCGGGTCTGGGCCGAACGCACCGCCAGGCCGTCCATGGACGCGACGTTGGTGCCCGGCACGGTGAAACGTGCGTAGACCGGCTCCGAAAGGACCCGCCCGACCGCACGGTCGATGAGCACCGTCTCCGCTCTGCCGGGCGCCGGGGCAGACTTCTTCATCGTGTCGATGGCTTCCTCGAAGGAGATCAGGGATAGGTAGCGGCGGGTCATGGTATCGCGGGTCCGGAGGCCCGATGCGTTTGTATCCGATAGGTAAGTACTTTATTTTCCTTAAATGTTGAGTACTTCCATTTAAATCGTGGCTGCGGAACGATTTCAAACCGTGGATCGCATGCGCTCACCGTGTACGGATGCTCCGTCCCGGCCTCTGCCACCTGGGACTGGGAATTGACGAGGCGTTTCTCAAAACGCGTACTCCTTGCCGGATTTCCTGGTTCAACCGGGACCCTGGCTCCATTTTGTTAATCAAAGATAGTATATTATAAATCATAATCAACACCATATTTTTAACAAGGCATGGCCGTGATAGCGACTCCCCTGGCGGCAACAGATGTCCAGCGAAACACCTACCGCCTGGATATCCAGCTCGGGTTCCCGAAAGCCCGGCTGGAGGGGGCGCTCGAATGGTGGCTCGGTGACCCGGGACTGTGCAGGGGCCTGGACCAGCACCCGTATTGTATCCTCCTGGAGATCGACTCGGCGAGGCCGACTGACAGGGATCGCATCATGCATGCGGTCGACCGCATCTGTGCAGACGCGGGTCCCATGCACCTCCTGGTCAGCCTCCTCGAGGAGATCCCTCGCGAGGATGCATCCCTTTACCAGGTCGTGCCATCCGCAGGCATAAGAGACCTGGTGCTGCTCCTCTCCCGGGCGTTCCCGGTTATCGTCAGCCAGGGGACCCTCGCATGCACCATCGGCGGAGAGTCGCCCGGGTCCTTCATGGCCTTTTACCCGCACCGGCCCCGCGACCCCGCACGTTCGCGGTTCATCGAACCGAAAAGGGAGGCCGCGCGCATCCCATTGCAGGCGCAGGGTGCCGGGGACCTGGCATGCGGTCCCCAACCGGCGGGAGGCAGGGCTGTGCCGGTCGATATCTTCCGGATCGCGTTCCGGGAAAACGATGCCCTGGTCGCCGAGTACGACCTCGTCCGGAGGGAATGGCTCTCCCCGTCCCGGTCGAGGACCGGGAGGGAGGCAAGGTCCACGCTCCGCAGGCTTCGAACGGAAAACGGCTTCCAGATGTGCGCTGCCGGGTACATGCCTGGGCAAAGGGCATTCGTCATCAGCGATCTCCACCTCGGGCATGTCAACAGCATCGCCCGGTACAAGCGCCCGTTCTTCCCCGGGAACATACGGGAGATGGACCGGGTCCTGATCAGGAACTGGAACTGGACAGTGAAGGAATCGGACACTGTCTTCTACCTGGGAGACCTTTCCTACATGAGCGAGGTGCCGCCGGAAGACTATCTCCGGCAGCTGGCCGGAGACATCGTCTACATCGAGGGGAACCACGATCCCGCCATTGCCGGGATGCCCCACTGCGTCCTCAAGCGGTACCGCGGCGTTCCTTTCCTCCTCATCCATAACCCCGATGAAGTCACGAGCCCCTTTCCAGGCTGGGTCGTGTACGGCCACGTCCACAACAAGGACCTCTCCAGGTACCCGTTCTTCGATCCCGAAAAGAGGCGGATCAACGTGAGCGCCGAGATGGTTGGGTACAGGCCGATATCGTTCGGCGAGCTGCACCGGCTCGTGACCGGCACCCGCGAGACCCTCGAATTCCGTGACCTTCCACCGTGACCCGTGGAGTCCGGCCGGATCGTTTCGTCCCGCACAGGAGGAGGGTTCTTTCGCAGGGAGCGGTGCCACGTCTCCTGCTCATCCCGGGGGGTTCACAAGGTGAGTTCCCTGCCTGCCGCGAACGGTACGAAGAAACGCTCGTCTTCCGGGATCAGCCTGCAGAGATCCCGGAGCACCTGGTCTGCCTGGTCGACCGTCATGCCGCATTCCACGAG
>JAKPSJ010000097.1 GCA_029555345.1 Methanobacteriota archaeon
TGAGCAGGTCTCTTTTCATACAATGCATGTAACACGGGATGGATAATAAGAAGATGGGAAATGGGCCCGATGTGATTCGAACACATGACCTCCCGGTTATCAGCCGGGCGCACCACCTGGCTATGCTACGGGCCCCCGGGGCTGCCGTACAACTTCATCCTCCCTCGCTCTTATAAGTTTTGAATTCCCCTCCGCCCCGCACCCCATGAGACCATTATTAAGTGGTATCCGCCAGAATGTACGTGTGCGAAACCCCTGGTGAAAACAAATGAAAACGCAGTACCTGCTTGGCAACGAAGCAATTGCCTATGGGTGCCTGGAAGCGCCCGTCGATTTTGTGACAGGGTACCCGGGTACACCCTCTTCAGAGGTTGTCGAAGTCCTCCGGGATGTCCCCGACCGCGACTATTACCTCGAGTGGTCCGTCAACGAGAAGGTCGCGCTGGAAAATGCACTGGCCGCCGCGTGGTGCGGTCTCCGGGCGATATGCACTATGAAGCACGTCGGCCTGAACGTCGCGGCCGACGCCCTCATGACGAGCGCCTACACAGGGGTGACCGGCGGGCTCGTGGTCATGAGTGCCGATGACCCCTTCGCCCACAGTTCGCAGAACGAGCAGGACAGCCGTTGCTACGCCCTTTTTTCCAGGCTTCCCTGCCTCGACCCCTCGACGATCCAGGAGGCGCACGACATGGCCAGGGACGCATTCGCCCTCTCCGAACAGTTCTCGCTCCCCGTCATCCTGAGGCCCACGACCCGCGTTTGCCACTCGAAAGGTGATACGGTCACGGGAGAACGGGCAAGGAGCACGCGGAAAGGCGAGTTCCATAGAGACCCCCGCCAGTACGTCGTCATCCCTGCCCACACCCGCGCCCTCCACCCGAAGCTGAACGAGAAACAGCCCGCGATTAGGAAGGCCCTTGTCGAGAGGGGATACAATACCGCTGTCATCAGGGGGCCCCTGGCTGTCGTTGCGAGCGGGATTGCAGCTGCCTATGTCCAGGAAGTCCTCCCGGCGGACGTCTCCTTCATCAAGATCGGGGCATACCCGGTAGACGAGGAATGGCTTGCAGCCCAGGTCTCGCGCCACGAGAAGGTCCTCGTCATCGAGGAACTCCACCCCGTCGTCGAGGAGACGGTGCGACAGGTCGCGAAGGGTGTCCCGGTCTCCGGGAAGAAGGACGGCGTCGTGCCCTACGAGGGGGAGCTCTCCACGGCAGCCGTAGCAGCGATCATGAAGTCCTTTGGGATAACCCCGACCCAGGCGTATCCCGCTGTTGCTCCCGTTGCAGACCTCCCCCAGAGGCCGCCGATACTCTGTGCCGGGTGCATGCACCGCCCGGTCTTCTACGCCATGCGCCGGGTTTTCCGGGACGGGATCTACCCGAGCGATATCGGGTGCTATACTCTGGGCCTCCAGCTCGGCGCCGTCGATACGACCATATGCATGGGTGCGGCGGTCACAATCGGGAGCGGGATCTCCCATGCAGGAGAAGAGAGGGACGTCGTCGCGACGATCGGAGACTCGACGTTCTTCCACTCGGGGATACCAGGGCTCCTCAATGCCGTGTACAACGGCGCCCGGATGGTCCTGGTCATCCTGGACAACCGGATCACGGCAATGACCGGGCACCAGCCCAACCCTGGCACCGGCGTCACGGTATGCGGTGCAGCGGCGCCCCAGGTATCGATCGAGACGATATGCAGGGCCTGCGGGGTCTCCTGGGTCGAGACGGTGGACCCCTACGACCTCGCCTCGCTCATGGCCACACTCCGGGCCGCAAAGGAACAGCCCGGCGTGAAGGTCGTGATTGCCCGGCAGCCCTGCGTGATCACGGCGAGGAGGGCCAACCTGCGCAGGGGGCGGTTCGAGGTCGACCCCGGGGTGTGCACAGCCTGCGGCGTCTGCATAGGCTTCGGCTGCCCGGCCATCGAGAAGAGGGACGAGAAGGCATTCATCACCGGGCTGTGCAGCGGCTGCGGCGTCTGTGCCCAGATCTGCCCTGCCGGGGCGATACGAAAAGAGACCAGGACGGAGGGATCGAGATGAGCGAAAGTTTCGATGTCCTCCTCGTGGGTATCGGCGGGCAGGGCATCATCCTCGCCTCCAATATCCTGGGCGAAGCCTGCATCGCCGAGGGGAGGAGCGTGAAGGGAGCGGAGACCCACGGGATGGCGCAGAGGGGCGGATCCGTCGAGGGGCATATCCGCATCGACGGGAAGTTCGGCCCCCTCGTCCCGCCGGGTTCAGCCCGACTCATCATCGCGTTCGACATGCTGGAGGCGCTCCGCTATGCCCATTTCCTCGCTCCCGGCGGGACGATCGTCTCGAACAACCGCTTCGTGGTCCCGACGTCCGTCTACATGCAGGGAGCGCCTGTCCCGGACGAGGCCGCGATCAGGGAGAGGCTCTCTTCGCGGCCCCTCTGCGTGGTCGATGCCGAGGGGATCGCAGGAGAGGCAGGAAACCCCCTCTCCCAGAACGTGGCGATGATAGGTGCCGCGTCCCGGTTTTTACCCCTGAAACCGGCATCACTCCTGGGAGCGGTCGAAAAGCTGGTCCCGAAGAAGACGGTCGAGACCAACAGGAGAGCCTTCGAGATGGGCCGGGCGGCAGGGGAGAGATGCGGGGGAGGAAAAGCGGGGGCGTGAAGGCCCGGGACCTCGGCCCGTTCGTCCCGGACACGATCCACCAGGGGGATGCCCTGGCGCTCCTGTCGAAGCTCCCGGCAGGGTCGATCGACCTCGTCGTGACAGACCCGCCGTTCGCAATCGATTTCCGGGCGCAGAGAGGGAACTACAACCGGACGGGGTCCCGCGTCCTCGACGGCTACCGCGAGGTCCTGCCGGACCAGTACCGGGACTTCACCAACCGGTGGATGGAAGAGGCGTTCCGCGTCCTCTCCCCTGCAGGGAGCCTCTACGTCTTCTCGGGGTGGAACCGGCTCAAGGAGGTGCTCTGCGGCCTTGACCGGGCGGGGTTCCACACGGTCAACCACCTGATCTGGAAGTTCCAGTTCGGGGTGTTCACCCGCCGCAGGTACGTGACGAGCCACTACCACATCCTCTTCGCCGTCAAGGACCCCTCGGACTACACCTTCAACAAGCAGGACCACTACCCCGAGGACGTCTGGGTGATCCCGCGGGAATACTGGAAGGGCAGAAAGAAGACCGCAACGAAGCTTCCGCTGGACCTCGTCAGCAGGATCCTTGCCTACTCGAGCGACCCGGGCGACCTGGTCCTCGACCCGTTCATCGGCTCCGGCACGGTTGCCGTCGTTGCCAGGGAGATGGGAAGGCACTTCCTCGGTTTCGAGCTCTCGGAGGAGTATTGTGCGTTTGCGCTCGAGAGGCTGCGGGAAGAAGGCACGCGCGGCGGAAGAGCCGCGGGAAGCGGGAACGCTGAGGGGGAGAATTGAACTCCCGAGGGGCGGAAAGCCCCACAGGCTCTCCAGGCCTGCGCCGTACCGCTAGACTACCTCAGCAAAAGAAGTGCACCCATACTATGGTGCGGGATTTTTTTTAATGCTATCTGACCCCCCGGTCGCACCCCCCGCAGGGAAAGGAACGCGGCCACCCCGTTCCCGGCCCCGTCCACTGGCCCTTCGTTTCTATTCCCGGGTGCCGGGGCCCCTCTCCTTCCTTTTCCAGCCCCGCGGGTACGTCCCCCGAGGGAGGAATACACTTTCAGGCGCGGCAACGAGGCCGGGTTTTCCCGGGACAGCTTCTCCCGATGGCACAAGCGCCCGCCCGGTGCAGACGAGTTCCCCCTTCCGGGTCAGGACCGATACGCGATCGCCTTTCCCAAACGTCCCGCACGAGACGATTCCGACACCTGCGAGCGCCGCGCCGTGGCAGAGCGCATCTACCGCTGAATCGCGGATGACGATGTGCGGCAGGCCGGCCACTGCAGATTCCGGCGGGAGGACCATCTCTTCCAGGGGCCGCGTCATTCCTGTGCAGAACGCGTCTGCAGCATCGCGAAGCTCGGCGAGGGTGTGGGCGGAGTCCTCCCGGAACGGGCCTGATCGTATCCTCCGGAGTTCCTGCATGTGGGCCCCGCACCCGAGGGCGAGGCCCAGGTGGTGGCAGAGGGAACGGATGTACGTCCCTGCATCGCAGGAGATGCGCAGGACGGCAAGACGCCCTTCGATTTCCAGGAGGTCCAGTGACTGGACCGTCCTGATCCGGAGGTTCCTTGCAACGGAACTCCGCCGGGGGGGCCTCTGGTAAATGCGCCCGCAAAACTCGCTGCAGGCTTTCCTGACAGCACCCTCCCCGGGGTTGCCGTGGAAACGCACGACGGCCATGTACTCCTTGTCATGGGAGAGGAGTACCGGCGCGAGCCGGACAGCGCTCCCCACCATCACGACCAGGACACCCGAGACACCGGGGTCGAGAGTCCCTGCGTGGCCGACCTTCTGCCCGAGGATCTCGCCAGCCCAGGCGGTCACCTGGTGGCTCGAGGGGCCCCGCGGCTTGTCGATGACGAGCAGGCCGCCACCCGGCAGCAGCGGTACGGGCACCCCCCCGCTCACTTCACGGCCCTCCCGGGATACCCGAGGAACTCGTTGAGTGCAGCGAGTGTCCCGTCCAGGGACCCGTCCCCCACGACGTCGGGAGGGTGCCCTCCCCGCCGCATCGCGCCGGCCGTGACGTCGCCGATGGCGATCAGGAGGACGCCGGGCCTCGGCTCCCAGACGGCCTCCCGAAAGGACATGGCGCTCGTGAAAAGCACTGCGTCCGCGCCGTCGAGCGGGAGCGGGACCCCGGTCGGTTTCAGGGAGTAACACCGGACTTCCGTGACCCGTCCCCCCGCCGCCTCGATCGAGGCGGCGAGACCGGGATTCGGCACGTCGGCGCGGGGGATCCCCACGTGCCTCCCCGATACCCAGTCTCCCACGTACCGGGCAAAGTCCCGGCTGTAAAAGCTGTCCAGGACCTCGGACGGCACCCCGGATTTTTCCAGTTCCCTTCCCGTCTGCGGCCCGATGGCGATCACGCGCGGCCGCGCTGCCAGCCGCGGGGCGACCAGGCGGGCGGCGAGAGCGCTCGTGAAGAATATGCAGTCGAAGTCCCCGCAGTTTGCCTGGCGGACAAAGCGCCCGACCGCGTCATGGTCGACGGACGCCTCGAGGGGGGAGACCGGGTAACACTCGTGGCCCCATGCAGCGCACCGGGCACTGTCATCGCCTCCCTTCTCCCGTATCCTCGTTATCGCGATTCGCATCCGTCCCTTCACCCCAGGCTGCTGGTCTTCTATCTGGTATCGATTCCTTTAAGATAATTGCCCCCCACCCCTGGCAGGGATGATGGAGATACTCGCGGGGACGGCAGCCGGGGTCGCCCTCGGCACCCTGTCCGGCCTCCTCCCCGGCATCCACGTCAACACCCTGGCAAGCATCCTGGTCGCATTCCTCCCGTTTCTCCTCCCGCTCTTCGGCCCTGTTTTCATTGCCGCGGTTTTGGTCTCCGCGCTCGTGGCGCACTGTTTTCTGGACGCGGTCCCGAGCACGTTCCTCGGGGTCCCCGACGCGGATACCGCGGTCGCGGTCCTGCCGGCCCATTCACTGTGCCTCGAGGGCAGGGGGGAGGAGGCGGTCCGCATCGCCGCTCTCGGCAGCGCTACAGGCATCGTCCTCTCGATACCGATCTGCCTGCTCCTCCTCTTTGTCATGCCGCCCCTCCAGCCCGCAATCGACTGGGTGACAGGGATCGTCATCGTCGCCGTGGTCACCGTCCTCGTCCTGCATTCCCCCTCGGCCCGCCTGGCGATCGCGGTCTTCCTCGTCTCCGGCCTGCTGGGCATCTTCTCGTTCCGGTATGAATACCTCTCCCCCTCCCCCTTCGGCGGGAGCGCGATCCTCATGCCGCTCCTCTCCGGCCTCTTCGGTGTTTCCGTACTCCTTTTCTCGGGAAAGGGGACGGTCCCGCCGCAGGAGTTCACCGGCATGGAGATGGGGGCCAGGGGTATCGTTCGGGGAACGCTCCTCGGCGGCATTGCAGGGGTCGTCGTCGGGTGGATGCCCGGCCTCTCGAATGCGACTGCAAACGGGGTCCTCGCATCGGCAGTTGACTCTTCGCGCGACAGGCGCGAGTATATCCTTGCCACGAGCGCGGCGAACACGACGAACGCGCTGGTTGGGCTCGCCGCGTTCTTCGCGATCGAGAGGACGCGGAACGGGGTAGTGTCCGCTCTTTCCGCGATCGAAGTCCCCCCTCTCTCCCAGCTCCTCGTCTCTGCAACGATCGCGGCGCTCGCAGCCTACGTCCTCACTTTGGTCCTTTCGGGCATGGCGCAGTTCCTGGAGGGGATTGACAGGACCCGCCTCGCGGCAGCCGTTATCGGTTTCGTGACGCTCGTGGCGTTCCTCTCCGCCGGGCCGTTCGGCCTGCTCGTCCTCGCCCTCGCGACCGCCATCGGGTGCGTCCCCCGCCTGGTCGCGATCCCCCAGGTCTTCTGCATGGGCTCGATCATGCTCCCCGTGATCTTCTTCGCGTTCGGCTTTGGATCATTCTGATCCCCAAGAGGGGGGACAGGTGGGTATATGACCTCCCGCGGGGCCAGATCTCTTTCCATGCGATCGTACTGGTTCGGTGACATCGACCGCGGGGAATGCACCCCGGCGGCCTCCCATGACCCGGAATACCTGTCGCGCCGACTGGATGGGATCGGGGCCGCAATGGAGTCGTCATTCTCACCACCGGATTGGGAATCGGCGAGGGACTGCGGCTTTGTCAGCTCGCGCGGGGAGTACATCCGCGTCCTCCGGGACCTCTGCATCCACCGCGCAGAAAAGGCCCTCGCTGCCATTGCAGGCAGGCCTGAACAGGAACTGGTCCAGATGGTCCACATGCGGGACCAGCTCGACGAGGCCGTCAACCTCGTCACGGAGAAGGCTCTCGAGTGGCACGCCGCGAGATCCCCGGAGTTCTCGCGCAAGTACCGTTCGCTGAAGGGGAGCAGGGTCCGGGACGTGCTCCTCGCAGAAGGGAGCCCCCGCGTGAAGGATATCGCGACCGGTATCGTGCAGCTCTCGGAGGCGAGGGCGGGACTCACCAGGGAGATCGAGCAGCTGGCAGGAGACGTCCTCCCCAACTGCACCGCGCTCGTCGGGGGCGTTGTCGCAGCCCGGATCCTCGCCGCTGCCGGGAGTCTCGAAGACCTCGCCCGCCTCCCCTCGGGAACTGTCCAGGTCCTGGGTGCCCGGACGGCCCTTTTTGCACACATCCGGTCAGGGACTCCCCCTCCCAAGCACGGGATCATTTACCAGGACCGGAGGGTCCACAAGGCGCCGAGGGGGAGGAGGGGGAAGGTCTCCCGGGCGCTCGCTGCGAAACTCGCCATTGCAGCCAGGATCGACTTCTTCCGCGGTGAAAGGGACGACAGGTTCCTGGACGCGGCACGCGCCGCCGTGGAGAGGGCGGGGGGAGGTCCCGGGGCATGATCTGGATGGACGGGGCCCTCGTCTCCCGGGGAGAGGCCGGGGTTTACGGGGAGCGTGTCGTCCGTGGCCACAGGGTCTGGGACCCCTACAGGAGCAAGCTCGCAGCGTACTATTACCTCGGCGGAGACGTCTGCCTCGAGCCATCGATGCGCGTCCTTTACCTTGGGGCCGCCCACGGGACCACGGTCTCGCACGTCGCAGACTACGTGGAAGTCGTGTACGCGGTCGAGAACGCCTATACCCCGATGCGGGACCTCCTCGCCGTGGCGCTGCGCCGGAAGAACATCATCCCCCTCTTTGCCGACGCGGCAGGGCCTGCCTCGTATGCGCCTCTCGTGGAAGAGGTCGACATCCTTTTCCAGGACGTCGCGCATCCCGACCAGGCCGGCATAGCACGGAAAAACGCCCCGTTCATCAGGCGCGGCGGGACCGCGCTCATCGTCGTCAAGGCCCGCAGTATCGACGTGACGGAAAAACCGGCGGACATCGTGCGCGATTTCTCGGAAGAGATGGAGAGTTGCGGGATGCCCGCCCGGCGGGTCATCTGGCTCGAGCCCTTCCACCGCGACCATGCAATCCTCGAGTGCCCGCGGGATTGAAAGGTGCATCCGGCGGCCGTCTCCGTCTTTTAAAAAGGTGCGGGAGAAATGGGGTCATAGCCCGGAGCAGATTCGAACTGCTGTCGCGAGATCCAGAGTCTCGCATGATTGACCGCTACACTACCGGGCTAAGGATACCTTGATCTTTTCGCCCTGTCTCTTCATTAACCTGACTGGTTCTGCAGCGCCCCGCGGTTTCACCGGTCGCTGGCAATAGCCTGTCAGCGGCATTTCCCGCAGGAACGGCATACTTCCGGGATCGGGGATATCGCTTCTCCCATCCTGCAGAATGGCTCGATATCTGCAGCATCGCGGACATAGTAGATGTGCGGCACTAGGGAGACGTGGGTGTACGACCCGCAGCCGAACCCGAGGTCTGCGGCGATGTGCTCCTGGAGCGACACGAGGGCGAACATGTTGGCTCCCGCAGCGGTGAGCATGTCGTTGCTGCGGAACACCACCTTCATGTGGAGGAGGCCTGACCGGGCGACGCACTGGACCAGCTGCAGGCAGGGGCAGTCACCGAGGGACTGGTCCCTGACAGGGTTCCAGGTGATTGCGACGGCCCGGCGGGTCGAAGGGTTCTCCCGTATCTTCCGAAGGATGTATGCGACCTGGTCCGAGTGCACCTCTGCCCCTTCCTGGGAAAAGAGCCCTTCCCCCCAGTTGAAGAGGCGGTCATGGTAGTCGTACTCAAAGACGGACCCGCTCCCGGAGATGAGGTCGTGGGCATACTGCTCCATGAACCTCTCCGAGAACCGCGAGGCAGGGCTCACCATGGGGGGGGTACCCGGTCGTTCGACCCGGATGGCAACCTCCTCGGACTCCACGGTCTCCTCCCCGTTCTCGGTCGTGAGTGGTGTCCCCTTCTCGAGGACAACTTTCACCACCTGTTCATGGGCAGAGGCAAGGGTGTGGGCTCTGATGCACCGCATGCACCAATATGGGGAAGGGATGTGTCGTTAATGTAGTGTTTCCCTCTCCCCTCCGTTTGACAGCCTGTTTGCCCGCATCTTCGGGGGCGCCGGGATGTACCTTGCCTGGGGGATAGGGGAGCGGCAGTTCCACTCGTACCTAATGACCGACTCAATAAGAGCAAAGGGCAAAAAAACAGGTCCTTCGTGACCCTCTTTACAGCTCCTGGTCCCGCCCATATCCTTGGTTGAACCAGTGTATCTGGTAATATTACAGTCATCCATATACACCATGCTCAATTGAAATGCGACCAGTCGTTACCGAATTATATTCCATGTGCTGTTGAGGGGTTATCTCCGAAAGGTTTGTCCTGACTGCGTGATTTTTTGGAAACAAATTAAGTATTAAATATATTATACTATGATATAGCGAGTAAATAGGAAATCCGGATATATATCTGATTATACCGATCACGAAAGAGAAAAAAATTGACATATACTTGTGCGCGGAGGCAGATTGTGCGCGTGTCTCACTGGCATGGGAAAAGAATATGACGATGACGCGACTCCATGAAGAACCTGACACCAAATGATAAAAAAAGCGAAAATGCAGACCAATTTTATGAATGACCGGTTTTTTCCCCCTCTCTTTTCTTCCTACCGACCAAAAAGGATATATGAAGAGTTCCACAAATATTCAATCATATTCCGTTAATCGGAGTATGGAGCACGGGGGAATCATCATACGGCATCTGTCGATGGCGGTTCCTAACGTGTGCATGGATCGAACGTTCAGGATTTGGACATGAGTAAGGAGGACAAAAGAATGATTAAGCGCTTTAGCCTTGCATTGATCACAGTGGTAATCCTGGCAGCAGTCATGCTGCCGGCATCCGCCGCGACAATCAAGCAGGTCCCGCAAGGCGGAGATGTGTTCATAGGTGAAGAGGGCCTCGATGTATCCGCGGCAATCGGGACAGCCACCCAGGTCGCCTGGTTTGCATCAGGAAACGATCCCGCCACCTCGACACCAGACTACGTATTGACTGTCGGTACACCGACTAACTTCTACGTCTCCCCGCAGACCTTTGTGGGCAAGACAGGGAACTGGTACCGGTGGGCAGGTACAATCGGGCCTGTTGCATTCAACGTGGTCGACCCTGCCGTTGCAGTCAAGGTATGGGACAACACTGCTGGCAAGGACGTTTCCGGCAAGTCCGTTCCCCCCGGGAACTATCTGAACTTCAGGCTTGAGACCAATACCTACTCGGTCACTGCAAGGCCGGATGCCGGCACGCAGGGGTTCGTGAAGGTCCGCGTGAAGACATCTGACGGGGCAATCTATACGTCCCTCTTCGAGACGACCAGCACGTCCTATGACATCGACAACCTCAGGCCCACGAGCGACCTCTGGTACTGGAGGCCGAACCCGCCCGCGGACGGACAGGGCTGGAACACAGGTGTCCTTGACGCAAACGGCGCCCGGATGTACAAGGCAGGCACCTACACCGTGTTCGCCGAGCTTGACCTGAACAAGATCAAGGACAACTACAAGGCACCCGACGGCAGCGACTACACCGGCAAGACCGTCTCCGCGACCCAGACAGTGACCATCACTGCCGACACCGTGAAGATCGAGGCCAGCAAGGACGTCGTTGTCCGCGGCAACGCATTCTCCGTGACTATTACGGGGAGGCCGAACACCGATTACTACCTGTGGGTTAAGGGTACCGGGCAGATGACCGGTGCAGCACTCGACCAGCCGCCACTCCTCGTAGCCAGCCAGAAGGATGTCACAAACGACCCGATTGGCGGCCCGTACACGATCGGTAGCTACCAGTACGAGGGTGGAGCAGGGCGCACCATCAAGGAGGATGTCCCGGCAGCCCCGAGCAATGGTGTCTATTACTACGCCAAGGTCAAGACCTCCAACTCAGGCACCATCACTGTCGGATGGCAGACTTCCCAGGCC
>JAKPSJ010000135.1 GCA_029555345.1 Methanobacteriota archaeon
CGCCTCGCCGGGATGGAGAAACTCCTCGATACCACGACCCTGGTATCGAGGAGTTTCTCCATCCCGGCGAGGCGCTCCCCCGGGTTTGGGTACGTGTGGCCATGGAGGTACCCCACTCCATCGACGAGCGCCCCATCGCGGGGGAGCGCCTCGCCGGGATGGAGAAACTCCTCGATACCAGGGTCGTGGTTTCCCGGGGCGACGAGAAAGGAGACTTCCGACCGTATCTCTTCGAACAACTCCGGGATTTCCCGCAGTTCCTGCCGCGTTGTGAACGGGACGCCATGCTTGATGTCCCCCAGGAGCACGAGCGTGTCCGGCTCCGACGATTCGATGCAGGCAACGAGCCGGTCGATCCTCTCCCTGCTCTGGCTCCTGATATGGACCCCGTGACTGGAGAGGGACGACTCGATTCCCAGGTGCAGGTCCCCGGCCACGAGAACTCTCTCCTCGTTCTCGACAACCAGGGCCGGGCCATTCGCGACGAATTCCAGCTTCATAAGATCCTGAACGTGCCCCTGGTCGGCTGGTAACACTCATCGTCCCTGCAGAGCGCCTCGACTGCGGCCTGCACGTCCTGGGGGGTGAGGCCCCGGCCCGCAGCTCTCTTGACGATCTCGTCGAGTGGGATGCCTGTCTTCCCCCCGTGTTCCTTCATTATCGCAAGGACTATGGACGCTGGATCGACTTCCGACTGTGCTGGCGGACTCGGGGTCTGCACCCCGGCCACTGCCTCCCTCGCGACACAGGCAAGGGAACGCAGGCGTGCGGGATCGAGGCCGTATGTCGTGACGAGGGCCCTGGCCAGGGGGTCGTCCTTTCCGGACCGGAGCGCTTCTTCGACCATCGCGAAGCGGTCCAGGGTTGTCTCTGCCGTCCGAAGCACCCAGACATCCCTCGTATACCGGTCCACTGCCCGGACGTCGAGGACTTTGATGATGCAACGGGCAGACCGGCCTGCCCCTGCAAGGAAAGGCTTTCCGATGACGGTGACAAAGCACGGTGTTTCGAGCGAGCATAGGATTGTCCGTGCATCTGCCGAGTGGGAGTCTGCCTGGAGGAAGAATGCCCCGGTCGGGTCAGCCATCCTGGCGTGGACAGTCTGGTTCCCGCACCCATGGCATTCAAGCAGGGCCCCGGAGCAGAAGACGAGTGAGAGGACGGCACCTCCCGGTGTGAGTACGGCAGGTTCGGCCAGGCCTTTCCCTGGGAACTGCACTGCCGCCGCATTGAGCTCTGCAGCAAAAACCCTCTGGAACATCATGCCCTGGTTGTTATCGCGATTGATCGGCCGAAAATTCCGGCCTGGTCCATAGTATGTCTGCCTGCAATGCTCATATCCATATTCATGGCAGAACCAGGTATTTCGCACACGGGACTTGCATGCCGCAGGGACATGCAGTAAAGACGCCAGACTGGAATAGAACGAGGGTTGCCAGGGGTGCCCGGGGATGCGCGAAGCGGTGAATCGTTCCCGGAACGCAGGACTTTTTACAGTGACGGATCTCAAAATGGAGTTAGGATTGTCCATTTTTACCAATAGTTTTATATATGGTCGCTTACTCCACTCACTGTACAGGGTTTATATGAGGACAAAAGGGCTCGCGTATTTCGTCATACTGAGTCTTATCATCGTCAGCTGGGTCTCAGCTTCTCAGATACTCGCACCGGTCTCTCTCCCGGGAGAGAACGCAGGAGAACCTGATCAGAAGCTAGAACTGGTTGCAGGACAAGGCCAGGGGATGGTGCAGGGAAGGACACAGGCGGTTCCCCTGCAGTTTGTGAAGAACGCAGGACAGAGTGGGGGTAATATCGAATTCATTGTCCTCTCGGATGGTGGATCGCTATTCTTCTCGCCGTCAGGGGTGACGATAAAACTGGTGACGCCCGAGGGAGATACTTTCCAGACAACCGGGCTTGCCTATTCTTTTCACGGAGCGGACCCGGACCCGGAGATCATAGGTCTCCATCCGGGGGAAAGCAGAGTGAACTTCCTGGTCGGAAGGGACCCCTCGTCGTGGTACACGAATGTTCCCACTTACGGTTCGATCATGTACAGGGACCTCTACCCTGGCATCGATCTCGAATATTCCGGAACTCCTGACGGAATAAAGAGCACCTTCACGGTGGCACCCGGTTCGTCGCCGGACTCGATCGTCCTCGAATACCGGGGGGTATCCGGCCTTTCCCTGACGGAGGAAGGGGTACTGCAGGTCCACACCCCGGCGGGAGACCTGGTCGAATCCCCGCCAATCTCCTACCAGGTAATCGACGGCCAGGTCGTCCCGAATAGCGCCTCGTTCGTACTTCTCGGCAATGACCGGGTAGGCTTCTCGACAGGACCGTATGACCCGGACTA
>JAKPSJ010000141.1 GCA_029555345.1 Methanobacteriota archaeon
ACATGGACCGCATCCTCACCCTCCTAGCCGGGCTGAAAGTCCGCTCCATCGTCGTCAATGCAGTGAAAATCGAGACTCTCACATCTGCCATATCCCTGATGAGGGGACTGGAGATATTCCGGGAGGCCGTCCTCGTCCAGGTCTCACACGCGAGCCCTCTCGGCAGCGGCCACGTCTGGAAGCCGGACCACCCGGTGGCCGTCATCGTCGGGAGGTGCATTCCATGTTGATCGGCCTTGGACTCGGGCCAGGGGACCCCGAGCTCCTGACGCTCCGGGCAGTCCGGCTCCTGCGCGAGGCAGACGCCGTGTACGTCCCGGGCAGGCTCGCCAAGACACTCGTGTCGCCTTACAGGGATGCCGAGTTACTCGACTTCCCGATGACAGAGGACGCTGCGCGGATACGCGAATGCATGGAACGGAACGCAGAGAAGATCGCCCCTGCTGCATCGTCTGGGACTGCCGTGCTCGCCCTCATCGGGGACCCGAACTTCTTCTCCACCTTCACCAGGCTCTGCCAGGTCATGGAGGAGAGGTACCCGGGGATTGAGTGCCAGACAGAGCCGGGTATAAGCGCGATAACGGCATTTGCATCGGTGGCAGGCGTGTCCTTCTCCGAGGGTTTCTGCGTCTCGGATGGCACCAACCCCCGGTACAGGGTCCTGCTGAAGGTCAGGAGACCGAGGGAAGCGGCATCTGCTCTCGCTCGGGAAGGGTTCCGGAAGTTCGTCCTCGTGGAGAGGATGTACCTCCCCGATATGCACGTCTACCGGGATGAAGACCTGCCCGAGACCTGCGATTACCTGAGCGTCCTGTATGCGGAGCGGTGAGGATGGCACGTGTTTACTTCGTCGGTGCCGGCCCTGGAGACCCTGACCTCATCACGGTGAAAGGACTCTCCCTCGTCTCTAAAGCGGATGTCCTGGTCTACACCGGCTCGCTCGTCAACCCCCGCCTCGTGGAGGCCTCGCCTGCACCCCTCAAAGTCGACAGCCACGGAATGCGGCTCGAGGAGATCGGGGAACTGCTCGTCACTCACGCGAGGGCAGGCGAAACCGTCGTGCGCCTGCATTCCGGGGACCCCTCCCTCTACGGGGCGATAGTGGAGCAGATGCAGTTCCTGTCAGGCGCGGGAATCGACTACGAGGTCGTCCCCGGCGTCTCCTCGCTCTTCGCTGCCGCAGCTGCCTTGAAGACACAGCTCACGCTCGGCGGGGTCGCCGAGACCCTCATCGTCACACGCCCTGCAGGCTCGACACTGGAACAGGACGAGATCCAGGAACTCTCGGAGCACAAGGCCACTCTGGTCTTCTTCCTCGGGACAGCGCACCTCGAGGAGATCACCTCGAGGGTCCGGTGCCCGCCGGAAACCCCTGCAGCGATCGTGTACCACGCGAGCTGGGAGGACGAGGTCGTCGTCAGGGGGACGGTCGCAGACATCGCAGAGAGGGCGAGGAAGGCCGGTATCGAGAGGACTGCCCTCCTCGTCATAGGCGGGGTGCTCGACCCCGCTTCGTCAGGCCACAGGAGGTCGCACCTGTATTCATGAGGGGGACGGTCATTGCGCTGGAGAGGTTCCTGGGACCTGCCCGGAGGATCGCGGAGTACCTCGACGGTGACCTCGTCGCCTATTCGCACGAGGCGTTCACATCTGCCTTCCGGGAATCTCCTTGGATCGTGGCTGTGATGTCGATGGGGATAGCGGCCCGTTCCACCGCGCCGCTTCTCCGTGACAAGTGGCAGGATCCGGCTGTCGTGGTCGTGGACCCCGGACTCACCTTCGCGATTCCACTCGTCGGAGGTCACCACGGGGCAAACGACATCGCGAGGAATCTCGCGGGCCTCGGCGCAGTCCCTGTGATCACAACGGCAACTGACAGAACCGGAAAAGAGTCCGTCGAGTCGATTGCTTCTCGCACCGGGTGCAGCGTCCTCAACCGCGAGTCCACGCTCCCTGTCAACGCTGCAGTCCTCGACGGAGAGGTCCCGCTCTACACGTTATCCGGGCCGTCCATGGTGATTGCAGGCCCTCGCGTCGCCGTCCTCTTCCGGAAGGGGGAGTACGCCGTCGGGCTCGGGTGCCGGAGGGGAGCGGAACCGGCATCCGTCAAATCGGCACTCGAGAAGGCCCTCGAAAAGGCAGGTATTTCGACCGGAGAAGTGGGCGTCTATGCAACGACGGTGAAGAAGGCCCATGAACAGGGGGTCATCGATGGCGTGAGGGCGCTCGGAGGGACCCTCGTCTTCCTCGACGATGCCGTCCTTGCAGCTTACCCGCCGGAGTCCCCCTCGAGGGCCGGGACCGTGGGACTGGCAGGAGTGGCGGAACCCGCCGCCCTCGCCGTGTCGGAAAAGAAGGAGCTTGTCATGAAGAAGACAGTGTTTGGAGGAGTGACCGTTGCCATCGCCCGGTGACGGGCGGGCTATCCTCTACGTGGTCGGGTGCGGGCCCGGCCCCGTTGACCAGATGACCGGGAGGGCCGTTGCAGTGCTTCGGGAGGCAGAGTACGTCCTCGGGAACGACTCTTACCTAGCCCCGCTTGCGCCCCTCCTCGATGGCAAGAAGGTCATCAGGAGCTCGATGGGGAAGGAGGTCGAGAGGGCGCTGCTCGCCGTCGAACTCGCGAGGGAGAACGTTGTCGCGATGGTGAGCGGCGGGGACCCGGGGGTTTACGGAATGGCTGGGATCGTCCTCGAAGTGGCTGAACGGTCACCCGTCCCGGTGAGGGTCGAAATTATCCCAGGGGTCACGGCGGCGACCGCTGCCGCTTCGCTCCTTGGATCTCCGCTCTCCGGTGACTTTGCAGTCGTGAGCCTCTCCGACCTCCTCACGCCCCTCGAAGTCATCGAGGAGAGGCTCCGGTGTGCCTTTGCAATGGGTGTCCCGGTGGTCCTCTACAACCCCAGGAGTCGCGGGAGGCCGCACAATTTTGCCCGGGCAATGGAGATCGCCCGCCAGTTCCGCGATCCTGCGAC
>JAKPSJ010000145.1 GCA_029555345.1 Methanobacteriota archaeon
ACATGGAAGAGGACGACCTCTTCCGGATCACGGCTGAGCAGGCGAAGCTCGGGACCAACTTCATGGCCATCCATACCGGCATAAACTGGGAGACGGTCAAGCGCCTCCGCAACCAGGGGCGGCACGGGGGTCTCGTCTCCCGCGGCGGCGCATTCATGACGGCCTGGATGCTCCACAACGAGAAGGAGAACCCGCTCTACTCGGAGTTCGACTACCTCCTCGAGATCATGAAGGAGCACGAGGTCACGCTCTCGATGGGCAACGGGATGCGGGCCGGGGCAGTCCATGACGCTACCGACCGCGCCCAGATCCAGGAGCTCCTGATCAACGCCGAGCTCGCAGACAAGGCAAATGCAGAAGGGGTCCAGGTCATCATCGAGGGGCCGGGTCACATCCCCATCGACGAGATCCAGGCAAACGTCGTGCTCCAGAAGAGGGTCAGCAACCGGAAACCGTTCTACATGCTCGGTCCCCTCGTGACAGACATCGCTCCAGGCTACGATGACCGCGTTGCGGCCATCGGGGCATCGATCTCCTCTGCCTGCGGCGCAGACTTCATCTGCTATGTCACCCCCTCCGAGCACCTGGCGCTTCCCACCCCCGAAGAAGTCTACGAGGGGGTGATCAGCTCGCGGATTGCCGCACACGTGGGCGACATGATCAAGCTCAAGAAGAGGGACGCGGACCTCGAGATGGGCCATGCCCGCCGGGACCTCGACTGGGAGCGGCAGTTCCATTTCGCAATGAACCCCGAGCGGGCACGCCGGATCAGGGCAGAGAGGATGCCTGCCGATGCCGATGCCTGCACGATGTGCGGGGACTACTGTGCGCTCAAGATCGTGAACAAGCACTTCAGCTTTTGAAGGGGGGTGCGGGTGGGAGCCGGATTCGCTCCCGCACCATCGTCCCCGTTTCCCACAACAGGGAGGATAGACCATGAAGCCCGAAAACGAAAAACTCGTGAATGACTTTCTCGCCCACGCGGACGACCTCGGCGACGAGGTAACCGGCGATGTCCGGGAGATGCTCGGGGTCGTGCCGTTCATCTTCGATGTGATGCGCAAACGCCCCGAGGTCTTTGCGCTCTCCGCACTCGCCGACTACCGGATCTCCCGGCCCGGTTCCCTCGGCCCGGAGACCGCGGAGCTCGTCGCAGTCGCGGCAGCGGCAGGTGCAGGAGCGGAGAACTGCCTCAGGGTCCACATGGGGGCCGCGCTGAAGGAGGGTGCTTCCCCCGAGCAGGTCCTGGACGTCCTCCTGATCGCTGGGATGATAGGCAAGACCGGAGTCCTCGCCTCGTCTCTCCGCCAGTTCAGGGACGTCTGCGGCGAGGGAGAGGGTGGGCGGGAGTAGGCTCGAGCAGGCAGCCTGACCCCCACGCCTGTAACTTTGGGTGTTCGCACTCGCGGGTGGGTCGTCTTGTCTCTATCGGGTGGTCCTTTCGGTCCCCTCGCAAGTCAATTTCCCTCCCTCCTGTAAGATGTCACCATGATGTCCGCGGCCCGGAGCTTCTTCGTGAACTCCTGGAGGGAGTCCGGAACCTCCGAGTCTTTCAACACCCCCGCGAACCTGCTGATGTCGCCGGTCTTGTCCAGATCGGAAGAGCACACGTCTGAACTCCAGTCACACCTCTGTATCTC
>JAKPSJ010000004.1 GCA_029555345.1 Methanobacteriota archaeon
GTCTCTGTCACGTTTATCTCCGGGCAGGCACCGGCATCCCTCTGCCCCGACACGCCATTCGGCATGTCAGGGGTCCAGCCGGTATCTGTCTTCATCGTCCATGTCAGCCGGAACGGACCCGGACCCGGCCCGACAGTGACACCGGCACAGTCAGGCATGCTCAGCGTCTCCTCTATCCCGCCGGGAGCAGCCATCCTCCTTGACGGGGTCGCAAAGGGTTCGACCCCGAAGACCATCTCCGGTATTTTACCCGGTGTCCATACCCTCTCCCTTGCAAAGGAAGGATACGCCCCCTACGAGAGGAACATCACCATTTCTGCCGGAAAACCGGTTGTCGTCACCGCGAAGCTCACTCCCCTCTACGGGAGCCTCCGGATCCAGTCAGCCCCGCAGGGAGCGTCGGTTCTCCTCAACGGAACGGATGCAGGGGTCACCCCGCTCGTCATCACGAACCTCGTGCCGGGGATGTACACGGTAAGCCTCTCGAAGACGGGCTACCAGGCCTCCAACCAGACAGCCACGGTGGTTGCCGGGCAGGAAAAGATCCTCTTCGTGACACTGACGAAGAAAGGAGACGGATCGGAGAAGATCGAGGCCTTTATCGCGGCACTGGAGCAGGAAGGCTTCACCGTCCAGCAGGGAAAATTCGAGATGTTCGACGTGCTCGCTATGTATGACGCACACGTCATCCCCAGCTGTTACGGGAACAACCCGAGCACCCCCTACCTCACCTACAAGCTCCCCGGTTACCCGGGTCTCAAGGAGGGTGGCAGGGTCTCGGATGCACCCATCAACCCCGCAAACAAGGGCCTCTGGCTGGATTACTTCATGGAACCGGACGAGGCTATCGTCTTCGTGGGATCGACTCCTCCCGAAGTGAAATACTTCAGTTACCGCAGTTACATCGGAACACGCTGGTTTACCCAACTGGATGACTACCAGCGGATCTTCGCAAGCCTGGGCGACACCCTCAACAATTACCGCATAAAGACCGGCATGGCTCCGGGACGGCCGGGCCCGTACAAAAAACCCATCATGATCATCACCACTGCCGACAAGGGGACGAACGAACGGGTGAGGAGTGCTGCGCAAAAAGCAGGGTACCCGGCGGGCATGATCAACGACGACATCATCCCGTCCGGGCTCATCCGGATGGGGCTCTCGAACACGTCGGATACCATCGCGTTCATCCACCGCCTGGCCTTCTTTGCCAACGAGACAGAGGGGGCGGAATACATGAACGGCACTCCCGGTTACGTCTTCAGGCTGACGCCCACCACTTCCCGCACACCGCAACCCTACGGCGTGCCGCGGCTCATTCCACGCGGAACGGGCGATGCCCATGAACTCGACCTCCTGACGACCCAGGAATCGCTCCGGGATGCGATTGTCGCCCGGTACGGGAGCGGGAGGGTTGCAACCGCGAACCATACTGAAATCTGGGTACTTGAAGGATATGACTCGCTCCAGCGGGAAGCCGATGCCCTGGGGGACAACCGGGACGCACTCTACCTGAGAAACGGCGATTACCTCCTCTCAGATGACGAT
>JAKPSJ010000005.1 GCA_029555345.1 Methanobacteriota archaeon
GACGGATCGTTCGACTCCGTCCTCCTCGTCCATGTCCTCGGCCATGGCCTGCTGCAGGATCGGGAACGGATGGCACGCGAGGCTGCACGGGTCGCAAGGCAGGGGGGCACGGTCTTCGTCCGCGTGTTCTCCCGTTCCGACCTCCGGGCCGGGAACGGGACCGAGGTTGAGGAGGGGACCCGCCTCCTGGAAACGGGGATCTGCACCCACTTCTTCTCGACGGGGGAGGTCTCCGAGCTCTTCTCCCCCCTCGACCCCGTCTTCCTGGAGGCCCGCCCCTGGACGATGAGGGTCGGGGGAAGACATTTGAAACGCGAGGAGGTACAGGGCTTGTTCCGTGCAGGAGGGGGCAACTGGGCACGGTCACTGCCGGTTCGCCCGGAAAACCCCTCTTCCCCGTCGCCGCGGGCTCCTCCCCCGGACGCTGATAGGTGGCTTTAATACCCTCACAGGTGAATTTTTCTGGCTGTCCGGGCCCGTGGTCTAGTCGGTCATGACGTCGCCCTTACACGGCGGAGGTCGCCGGTTCGAATCCGGCCGGGCCCATGCCTGCTTTTTTTGCACCCTGCTCCCGGTCGATCACCGCGAGACCCGCCCCGGACAGGGGGCCCGGGAGACTGCCGGGACTGTTGGCACTTCGCGATTTCGAGCGGGTCATGGAGTGCGAGCGTGGGCTGCCGCCCCATTGCGGCACCCCTGTCCCTGCAGGCCCGGTTTTTGCCGCCTTGTATGCGATCCCCCTCCGACCCCCGGTCCCCCGGTCCCCCGGGAAGGCGTGGGCAGTTTCCCGGGTGCGTCCCTAGAGACCGAAAATTTACTTTTATTTTCTCGTTTAGAGCGATTATATCAACCTTTCAACTATAGCTGTGAATTATCGTCCCGATTGCAATTTCCGTTCCAGGGCGTCTGACGCATGCCAAAATAGACGAGAAAAATACTCTTTCGACCAAGGAATTTATATACAAGGAGGGAAAATTGATTTTTTGGTGCACCGTTCAGCGGGCGACGCCTGCCTGAAAAAGCACTATACAATCAAGGTGGCATCAATATAGGCAGTACTCCAGGCTTCGGAAGTGGCGGCGCTTCCCGGTACACCAGAATGAGATATGGCATTGTGATAAAAAATGTATCGGATCGCATCGGGTGCCACAACCCCGGTGCCTTCCCTAAAAAGAGTGGTATAGTCCTCTTTTCCCTGGAATAACGAGTTTTACAGGGATTCCTGGACGCTCGGCCGCTGGTCCTGCCGGTCCGAAAGCCAGGAAAAGGATGGGAACTATCACGCCTTCTTCGTCACGTTGAGGAGCGTTATCGTCGCTTCGAGCTCGCGGCCCGCGAGGGGATGGTTCTGATCGACGGTCGTCGTCTCCGGGGTGATATTCGTGAACGTATAGTACACCACCCTGTTGTCAGGAAGCCTGTACTGGAATATGACCCCGTCGATGCCTGGGATCTCCATCTGCGTGAATGTGCCGTTCTTTTCCAGCTCGTCCAGCACCTTTCGAGTACGGGAGTGCTGATCGTCCCCACCACTCTCTCGTCCCGCTGCCCGTACGCGAGTTCCGGCGGGATGATGACAGTCTTCGTCTCTCCAGGCCTCATCCCCACGATGGCCTGGTCGAAACCCTTGATCATCACCCCCGAGCCGAGGATGAACTCGATCGGGGTCCGGTTCTCGTTGCTCTCGAAGGGCTCGCTCCCCGGAAAAGCCATCCGGTACGTGACCCGTACCGTATCCCCGGGCGCCGCTCCCACCGGTTGCGTCCCCGGGGTCGTCGTGCATCCAGCTGCAAGGACGCACGCGGCAATGGCGACGACTGCCACGGGGAGGAGCCACCCCTCCAGTGGTCTCGTCCCCCTCTCCCTTACCGGCTGCTTCATGGAAAGAATATGTGGTGCTGCCCGGCAATAACCCCTGTGGGCTCCGGAGACGTTCACCGTACCGGGAAGGGGGGCCCGGTTTTCCAAAAGATCCCACGATACCCATGCATTCGCAGGCACCCCCGGTGAAAACAGCGAACGCGGTTTCCATGCCAGAAAAAGCATAGAACCGTGCCTGCATCGAATTCTATTTAATATCCAAGCTTCCACCCTATCCCAGTAACAGGAATGCGATCCCGCTCCGGGGAGAGGTCCATGACAGAGAACGAGTACAAGGTCGCCGAGGTCGGTGGCAGGGAGGTCCAGTGGGACCCCGAACAGATGCGCAAGATACGGGAACACCCATGCTTCTCAGAGAAGGCCTGCCATGCATTCGGGCGATGCCACCTCCCGGTCGCCCCCAGGTGCAACATCCAGTGCAACTACTGCATCAGGGACTTCGACTGCGTCAACGAGAGCCGCCCGGGCGTGACGACCAGGGTCCTCTCCCCGAAAGAAGCCATCGAGATGGTCAGGAAAGCGATCGAGAAGTTCCCGTACATCAAGGTCATCGGTATCGCCGGCCCGGGCGAGCCCCTCGCGAACGAGGAGACCTTCGAGACCCTCCGCCTCCTGCACGAGGAGTTCCCGCATGTCATCAAGTGCATCAGCACGAACGGCCTCCTCCTCCCGGAGAAGATCGATCTCCTCCAGGAATACGACGTCGGGAACATCACGGTCACCCTCAACGCCATCGACCCGGATATCGGTGCGAAGATCTACCAGTTCGTGGACTACAGGGGGAAGCGGTACGAGGGAAGGGAGGGGGCCGAGGTCCTCCTCAGGAACCAGCTCGAGGGGATCCGGATGGCCGTGGAACGCAGGATGATAGTCAAGGTCAACACCGTGTACATCCCGGGGATCAACGACGAGCACATCCCGGAGATCGCGAAGAAGGTCGGCG
>JAKPSJ010000021.1 GCA_029555345.1 Methanobacteriota archaeon
ACCCGGGTCCGGCGTACCTGTCCCCATCCACTCGAGTGATTCCCGCCAGTCGGGGTTCATGCGGAGGGCCCCGGATGATGCGACGAGCAGCTCGTAAGTCACCTGGAAATAGCCAAAGACGCAGAGGATGATGAGGACTATTGCAACTGCTCCAATCTTCAGGGGATCTCTCTTCTTGGCTGCACGCTCCTGCTTTACCTGTTTCTTCCTCCTCTGTTTTGCGCTTGGTCTGGCCGGGACGGGCTCTTCTTCGTTCACCTTCTTTTCCAACTTCGCGAGGGACAGAATCTCTTTTCCTCCCCAGCTGACGACCCAGCCCACGAAGAGGCCCGAGAGAAGGGCAAGGGGTGCAGCGAAGTAGTATTCGTACCTGATGTGCTGGCAGGTTGCGATGATGATGACAAGGGCCCAGACGAGGACGAAGAGGTGCTCTTCCCTCCTCTCCTTCCAGAGCAGGAAGCAGAGAAGGACGAGGCCGGCTGCCAGCAAAATGAGCCCGACTCCGAAGTTGCTCCACGCATCGGCAGCCGTCCATGACCGTGCCTTCTGGATGGTGAAATAGAGCTCGTTCTGGCCAAAGAACTGGGTGAGACTTGCAGTAAACGTGGAAAAGAGACCGGGGAGGACAACAGCAAAGAGACCGAGGACAGCCACGAAGACGCATGCGAGGCCAGAAAGGTACTGCACGTGCCCCCTCTCCCGAAAGAGCCGTTCGAGGGCGTAGAGGACTACCGTCCCGACGATGATGAGGACGTATGCCAGGGGGTGCCCGAGCGTGTAGTAATCGAACTGGAACCCCTCCTTGTGGACACCGAAGACGAGGAAACTTGCAGCCGCTATTCCAAATGTCACGGTGTTGAGGAGGAGGAGCGAGTCTCCCTTGGCTCCCCGGAAAAAACCCCATACGAACAACAGGAAAGTGCTGATTGCCACAACGAGTGCAAAGAGGATCATCGTCGGCATCACGAGGAGGCCGAGGACGTAGCTGACGCCGCAGATGGCTGACAGGAGGATGGGGGTGCGCAGTGTCTCCCGCCGGGAAAAGTCCACAGGGTGCTCCCGGAAATAGGCAAGGGCCCAGGTATAACAGAGTATGAAGATAGTGCTGAAGAGGACCTCGGCAATGTGATGGTCGAGGTACCCATATAGCGAGCGGAAGAAGAACTGACCGCTGACGACCGCTATGACGAGTGCAGAAAAGAGCCCTGTCATGGTGCCAGAGACCTTCTTCCCGAGGAGGTACATGACAGGGACCATGAGGCCTGCCATGATGGGCGGCACTGCGAGTGCAATGGCTATGATCTCCGGCCGGGTTACTGCACCCAGGGCGAGGCTGAGCGCCGAAATGATCCAGATGAAGAGGGGTCCCCAGTGGATGACCTGCCCGTACGGGTAGAGCGTCATTGCCTCGAACCAGCCGTAAACCGGGAAGTTCTGGTTCATCTGCTCCACCTGTCGCAGGTTGTACATGGGGTCGTCGCTCCCGACGAGGTTGAGGATGTCCGTTGTTCCAGCGGCAGCCGAGGGGAGCATCCGGACCCATATCATGAAGAGGGCCATGAGGGCCAGTAAAATGGCAATCAGGTACTTCCTGTATCGTATGAAACCGGAGGTCTCCATTGTATCTTTTCCCGTTCTCCTTTCAGGAGATCTTTGCACCCCTCTGCTTTAATCCTTTGGAATTATCACGAAAATCAAAGTATTACAGGAAAATCTAGACATTGTATGACGATTTTCCCCATCAGAACGCTACAGACATTATATGGTGCACTACTCGAGGCAATTCTTGATAATCTCCTGTGCACGATTCGCAAAGAGAATAAAATCGAATGATGCTGCCCTCTCTTGGCATGCGTCCCGGAACTCGTCAGAGCGCTTCCCGACCTCCCGCACAGCAGTGCATATCTCCTGCGGGTCGGGTGCAACGAGCCTCCCGCACGGGCCGTCGAGGACGGTCTCCTGGTATCCACCTTCCCGGACCGCGACAACAGGCTTGCCGCTGGCCATGGCCTCGAGAGGGGTGATGCCAAAGTCCTCGTCTATTGCGGTCGTGATGAACCCCTCGCACCGTGAGTATAGTGCACGCATCTCCTCCTCGCCCTGGATATCCTTCCATATCACGTTCCCGGGTGCAGCCGCCACGACGTGATCGAATCCAGGATATATCCTTCCCACGACAACGAGCGTCTTCTCCGGCATGCGGCGGAAAGCCTCGATCTGGAGATCGATCCGTTTCCACTTGTCGACCCTGCCGAGCGAGAGCCAGTAACCCTGCGAGGGCTCCCAGGAAAATCGTTCTGTGTGGATTGGGGGATAGAGGACGCGTGCGTCTTCCAGGTAAACCTTCTGGATGCGGTTCCGGACCGTGTGTGATATGCAGGCGATGTTCCTGACGTGCTTTCTGACGAACCGCCTGTCCAGGTACCTGGCAAATGCAAGCCCGGGAATGAACACCGCCTTTCCAGGCAGGCTCTGCCCTGCCAGGAAATGGTAGTACATGTCATAGAGTGCCCGGCGGGGTGTCAACATGTAGTAGAGATGGGGGACCTGATGGACCAGGTACCTGACCGCCATATCGTCAATGCAGATAAAAAAATCATACTCGAGAGAAGCTTTTCGGAAGAGGTGCATGCCAACAACCTGGCGGAGTGGTTCTGCCGGGAGCGGGTGGTCGAGTGAGATGAAGGGGATCCTGCGTTCAGGGTCGAAATGAGAGACTATCTCCTCTCGGAACGTGGGGACGACGACATCAGCCCCGAGTGCACTTGCCAGGTCAACAATCAGCCTCTCAGCACCACCCGTGACAGAGAAGTCACTTCCGGAGAGGATACCGACTCTCATCTTCTCACTCCCAATGAATGACAGAGTGCAAGCCATTTATCCCCAATGGAATCCCAGGCGAGGTCTTTGGGTGGTGGATACACTTCCTTTTTTTCCAGAACCTTCAGGATTTGTTCTCTAAGTTCCCCGATGAGTCCGGGGCTGACAAGGAAGGCACCCTGGTAAGGTTCCAATCCTTCTGCAAGCCCACCAACCCTCGATGCGACTATCGGCAGTCCATACGCCATCGCGATGTGTGCGACTCCGCTCTGCGATGCACGCGTGTAGGGCAGGACGAGCATATCTGCTGCCGAGAAATAAACGGGAACCTCGCTGTCAGCCACATACCGGTTAACGACCGTTATTTTTTCCCTGCGGGAAGATCCCTCTGCAAGCGAAAGGGACTCCCCGTCTTCCCATGCTTCCCCGACGATGAGGAGCCGCGTGGATTGCGATACTTCGGGGGGAAGGCTGTCAAATGCACGGATAAGGTACTTTACTCCTTTATACGGGCGCAGGAGTCCAAAAAAGAGGATGACATTCTCTTCGGTGATGCCAAGTCTCTCCCGTGCCACCCGTTTCTCGAGAAGGGGATAGTGATCATACAGCGCATGGGGGATAATGGTTATCTTCTTCGACGGGATATGGTATACTTCCTTCACAAGGTTCCCCTCCGCTGACGAATGCACGACAAAATGTGTGGCCATGTTGCGTATGACCCTTCCCATCACCCGCGAATATATCCTGATTGGGAGTACCGATTGTTCGAAGGAGTCCACGACTTCGTGGTACTCGATGATGACCGGGGTCTTTCTGGATAAAAGTACCAGGATCGCCAGGTACATGTGAGCGACGCTGGAAGTCCACCATTCCAGAATAACGACATCCCCGGAACGTGCGATCCTGGCAGATTTTGCCCATGAAAACGGGTTGAACCAGTCGAGCATTTCTCCTGCATCCACTTCTTCCACAAACGTGACAGTGGCCAGGCTCTTCCCAACGCGCTTCCAACCCGGAAATAGTTTAATAGGCAGCATGTGACGGAAAAGGACCGCTCGCACAGATGCTTTCCGGGACAGCGCATTGGCGAGCCGCACCGTATAGTAACTAATACCGGAGAGGAAACGGAATGACGGGCCAATGAGCACGATGGAGAGGGGCCGGTTCATCACCCCTCCCTGCCATGGATCTGCCCTCCCCTTCGAAGAAGACAGTACCTGGTGCCAGCAGCCATCCCCTCTTACTCCACCGTCACGCTCTTTGCGAGGTTCCTCGGCTTGTCCACGTCCCTCCCCAGCGCCACCGCGGTATGGTACGCAAGGAGCTGGAGGAGGACCGTCGCGGCCAGGACTGCAGAGACAGTATCCCCGTCCGGTAGGGGGACCAGGACATCCGCGATGTCCCGGAGTTCCTGCGACTCCCCGTCGCCCATGACGACAAGGGGCACTCCCCTTGCCTTCATCTCCCGGATGTTGGACACCATCGCCGGGAAAGACTCCCCCGGTGGACAGAGTGCGACTACGGGTGTCCCCTGCGAGAGGAGGGCGAAGGGCCCGTGCTTGATCTCGCCGGCAGCGTATCCCTCGGCATGGATATACGTGATCTCCTTCATCTTCAGTGCCCCCTCGAGCGCGAGGGGGAAGAACGGGCCCCTGCCCACGAAGAAGAGTGAAGAGGCGTCCCTGCAGAGTTCGACGGCAGGGGACAGGTCCTGCAGCAGCGCTTCTCCGATAGCCTCGTGCCCGGAGAGGATCGAGGAGCGGAGGCGGCCGCCACTCAGCACGTCGGCGATGTAGAGGAAGACCGCGAGCTCGGCGACGAACGACTTCGTCGCGGCGACGCTGATCTCGGGCCCGGCCCGCATGAAGAGGGTGTGGTCGGCAAGGCGCGTTGCGCTGCTCCCGAGGACGTTCGTGACCGCCAGGGTGGCGTGGTTGTGCATTCGCGCTCTCTTCAACGCGGAGAGGGTGTCTGCAGTCTCTCCCGACTGGGTCACCGCCACCACGAGGTCGTCTCCCGGTGGCGCGTGGTACCTGAACTCGGACGCGATCTCGGCCCGGACCGGGATGCTGCAGTACTCCTCGACGAGGTACTGGCAGAGGAGGGACGCTTTGTACGACGTCCCGCACGCGACGAGGGTGATGCCGGAAACATCCTTCAGCACGTCGGGCACGTCCTCTGCAAGCAGGGCTCTTGCAGTGGTCGAGAAGACCGAGGGCTGCTCGTATATCTCCTTGAGCATGTAGTGGGCAAAGCCCCCCAGGCGCACCTCCTCGACGGCCCAGTCCACCTTCTGGACAGGCCTTCTGACAGGCTCTCCCCCGTGCCATAGGGCAGGTCCCGAGGGCAGGAGCGTGGCGACATCGCCGTCCTCGAGGTAGACGACACGGTCCGTGTGATCGAGCAGCGCGGTCACGTCCGATGCGGCGATGCAGGCGCGGTCCGAGATCCCGATGACGAGCGGGCTCCCCTGCCGTGCTGCAACGATCCCCTCGTATCCCTCTGCAATGGCCAGGAGGGCATAACTCCCCTCGAGCCTCGGGAGGACTGCCATGACGGCGGAGAGGAGGTCCCCGTGGTACTGCTCCTCGATCAGGTGCACGATTGCCTCGGTGTCGGTCTCCGAGCGGAAGGCGTGGCCCCGACTGGAAAGCTCCCGCCTGAGCGATGCATAGTTCTCGATGATCCCGTTGTGCACGATGGCAATTGACCCCTTGCAGTCGGTATGGGGGTGGGCGTTTGCATCGCTCGGTTCACCGTGGGTCGCCCACCGGGTGTGGCCTATCGCTGTCCTCCCCCTCCTGCGGGAGACCTCGGGGCTTTGGCGGGAGATCCTCCCTTCCTTCTTCCAGACCCAGAGGTCCCTGTCCAGGACGGCCAGACCGAAGGAGTCGTAGCCCCGGTACTCGAGGCGCTGCAGTCCCGCGAGGACGAGGGGGGCCGCCCTCTTCTCCCCGATGTACCCGAATATCCCGCACACCCTTATATCACCAGGCCGCCGTCCCCAATCGCCGCCGTGGATGTGACCTCCCTCCCCCCGCGGACGACCACGCCGTTGCCCACGATCGCTGCCCTGAGTGTCGAGAAAGGCCCGATCCTGACCTTCTCCCCGACGATCGCCCCGAACCGGCCCTTCACCTGCTCGTCCCCGATCTCGAGGAGGGGGGCTGCCGTGACGGTGCTCACGTGGTCTTCGAGCCGCGACCCCTCGCCGATGACCGCGTCCCTGACGAGGGAGTGCGGGCCGATAACGGCATCGTCGAGGATGATGCTGTCCCCGACGAGCGAAAACGGGCCGACCTGGACCCTGCTCCCGAGGCTGGTGTTGGGCATGATGCAGGCGTTCGGGCCTATCTCGCACCCGGGCCCGATGACCGCGGGGCCGATGACGGTGCACCCCGGGTGGACCCTTGTCCCGGCCCCCACCCGCACGTGCCCCTGCAGGACCGTCCCGGGCGCGATCTCCCCCGCTTTCTCCGCCCGCCCCCTCCTGATCAGGAGCCTGTTCATCGGGAGGAGGTCCCAGGGGTAGATGGCGTCCTGCCAGTCGAGCGCCCGGACTGCTTTTAGTTTTCTGCCGGACCCGAGGAACGCGCTGACCGCATCGGTGAGGTCAGGCTGCCCGATGAAATCGAAGAAGTCGGGGCCGAGCGAGAATATGCCTGTCGAGATGGTGAAACCCGGTGCCTGCTCGGGCTTTTCGACGATGCGGGTCACGTATCCCCGCCGTATCTCCACCACGCCGAAGTTGGAGGGATAGGGGTGGTCCTTGACGAGGACCGCGTCCTTCGTGTCCATGACCCGTGCAATCGACTCGCTGTCGATGTAGTTGTCGCCCGGCAGCACGAGAAACCGCTCCGAGATGTGTTCCCTCGCCTGGACGAGGGCATGGGCCGTCCCGAGCGGCCTGTCCTGGACGACCACGCGCACGGGATATCCCGCGCTGTTGAGGTGGCTGATGACCTGCTCCCTGCGGTACCCTGCGACGACGATGATATCGCGGATACCGCATGCAAGGAGGGCCTCGATGACGTAATCGATGATGGGGACGTTTCCGATGGGGATGAGGGCCTTGGGCCTGCTCCGGGTGAGGGGCCGGAGCCTTTTGCCCTCGCCGGCTGCGAGGATGACTGCCTGCATGCTGCACCTACCTGATCTTTGCCCCGGGCGCGATATACCCCTCGACGAGGCAGTGCGGACCGATGGCTGCACCCTCGCAGATGACCGAGCCGACGTTAACCGAGCAGTTGATACCGAGCATGGCACCGTCGCCGATGATCGCCCCGAACTTCTTCCTCATCGTCGGGTACCCCCCGACCCGCACCTCTGCACGGTCGTGCCGCAGGTTCGCCACCTTCGTCCCGGCCCCGAGGTTGCAGCCGCTGCCGATAACCGAGTCCCCGAGGTAGTTGAAGTGGGGCAGGTTCGTCCGGGGCAGGACGATCGAGTTCTTTACCTCGGTCGCGTGCCCGATGTGGCACCCGTCCCCGATTGTCGTGGCGCCCCTGATATAGGCATGGGGGCCGATGCGGCAGTCTTTCCCGATGATGCATGGCCCTTCGATGCAGCTCCCCGCCCTGACAACGGTCCCCTCCCCGACCTGGACCGCCCCCTCCAGGACCGCCCCGTCCTCGACTGTGCCCCGGACCAGTGACTCTATCCCCTCCATCATCATCTCGTTCGCGGAAAGGAGGTCCCAGGGAAAACCCACGTCGATCCACGAGCCGACCATTGCCGCCCGCAGGGAATTCCGCGCTATCAGGACGGAGAGCGCGTCGGTAAGCTCGCGCTCGCCCCGCGGGGAGAGCCCAACTCCCTCGAGGATGGGGAAGATATCTCTGGAGAAGAGGTATATCCCGGCGTTCACGAGGTTGCCGGCCGGCTCCCGCGCCTTCTCGCGGAGGCCGCGGACCCTGTCCCCCTCGACCTGGACGACGCCGTAGTCCTCCGGGTGGCCGGAGGGGGCGACGCCCATGCACGCCGGCCCGGTCTCCATGACCCCCCGGATGTCCGCGGAAGAGAGGACCATGTCCCCGTTCATCAGGAGGAAGTCCCCCCCGACCCACTCCCCGGCGGTCTCGAGGGCATCGGCAGTCCCCCTCTGCTGCCGCTGGACCGCGTATTCGATCCGGACTCCGAGTGTGCTGCCGTCTCCGAAAAACCGGCGGACCTCCTCCTCCCTGTACCCGACCACGAGAAGGAACTCGGACACACCGGCGTCCCGCGCGGCTGTGACGAGGTGCTCGAGCATCGGCCGGTTCGCCAGGGGGAGCATGACCTTGGGGCGGGTCGAGGTGAGCGGCCGCATCCTCCTTCCCTCTCCAGCTGCCAGGATGACACACTGCATACCAGGTACCCTCTCACTCCCCGGATATCTCTTTTTTCCATCTCCTGACCCGCAAAAGGCCTTCCTCGAGAAGTGCACGCGCAGCAGCCGGTGTCCTCCCCTCGGCCGTCACCCTGATCTTCGGCTCGGTGCCGGATGCCCGCACGAGGTACCACCCCTCCCCCCTCTCCACCCTGACGCCGTCCGTCGGGACAGCGGCGCCGAGCGCATGCATGACGTCCCCTGGCCGGGGGCAGGGGATGGACTCGCGGAGGACCGGGTAACGGGGCAGCGCATCGATCTCTGCCGCGATGTCCCATTCCGATGCCATCTGGCAGAAGAGGGCTGCCGCGTACGGCCCGTCAGGGCACAGGGACTGCTTTGGAAAGATCCACGCCCCTGACGGCTCTCCCCCGAAGTCTCCGCCCGAGAGGAGGGCCTCGGAGACGTAAGAGTCCCCGACAGGGGTCCTCGTGACATCCGCCCATTCCTCGATTGCCATGCTCGCGTCCGTCGTCGTGACGACCCGCCGGGCTCCCAGGTACCGGGAGAAGAGGACGAGCAGGACGTCCCCGGGGATGAACCGTCCTTTCCCATCGAATGCTATCATGCGGTCGGCGTCCCCGTCGTGCACCACGGCCCCGTCGGCATTCCATCGGCGGATGAGCTCGCCGATGTACGGGAGGGCCTCTGCCGAAGGCTCGGAAGGGCGCGGGAAACGCCCTGCAGGGGAGCAGTTGACGGCCCGGACCTCCGCGCCGATCCCTTCCAGGACCTGCGGGCTTGCTATGCATCCGGCGCCTCCCCCGCAGTCCAGTACCACCCTGACCTTCCTCCTGCACCCGATGCTGGCTGTGATCCCCTCGATATAAGGCGTGAGGATATCCGTCTCCCTAATCGTCCCGAAAAGGGAGTGCGGGGCCCTCCCACTCCGCGCGCCCCTCTCCCGGAGGCGGGCCTCGACCTCTTCCTGCCGGGCCCTTGCCAGCGACGCCCCTCCGGGGGAGAAGACCTTCATCCCGTTGTACTCCGGTGGGTTGTGGGAGGCAGTCACCATGCAGCCCAGCCCCCCCTCCGGGACTGCGCGGGCGACGGCTGGCGTCGGGGCGAGACCTGCAGAGAGGACGCCTGCGCCCCCGGAGAGGGCTCCCGCTGCAAACGCGTCCGCGATGACCGGGGAACTGGTCCGGGTGTCGTGCCCCAGGAGGACCGTCCCCGTCCTCTCCCCCAGCACGCTGCCAAGTGCCAGGGCGCAGTCGACAAGGTCCAGGCCGAAGACCGCCCGGATCCCCGACGAGCCAAAAAGCATTGGCAACCCGTCGCGGCGCGGAAAAACAGGGCTATTCTTTTCCATAGGGGCACCAGTGCGGCAGGTCCTCGAGGCGGGCGACACCTGCCGTGGATGGCCCGACGAGGAGGACCCCGGTTGCATGGTCTCCCTCGAAGAGGGCGCCTGCATCAGGCGAGATGAGCCCTTCCCCCCCGACGAGGACGACCTCCCCACACCCGGGGACGTCCGCGTGGTGCGGCAGCCGCGAAAGGGCATTGACCGGTACGTGCAGTCCACCCACCTCCATTGCCCCGACTTTCTCGATGAGGTCTCTCCTGCAGGCGGCATGGCATTCCGGGTCGCAGGACAGCCTTGTCCGCGAGATGCACAAGAAACCCGTCATGACGTTGATGATGGCACAGGCTGCAGCCCTGTGCGATGGTTTTTCGAGTGCCGCCCCGAAGAGGAACGGGAGGCGGGTGATACCCCGCGTCGGCTCGAACGTGACAAACTCAGCCGTTCTCCCCCCGAATGCCGCCTCCATGCATGCCCCTCTCTCGAACTGGCAGACCGTCCTGTCGGGGTTGACCGAAAGGACGATGTTCCCGTCTTCGCACCCGGAGCCGCGGACCAGGTCCTCCAGTTTTCTGACTGCATCCTTCAGGATATCCATATCATTACACCTTCCATGGGTCCCCGAGCAGGACCCTGCACGGCGACCCATCCAGCCCTTCCAGCCGGAGGGGGAGCGCCACCATCCAGTAGTCTCCAGGTCCGACCGGCGAGAGGTCGAGGAACTCGACCACCGCAATGCCGCGACCAAGCAGCGTGCGATGGACCGTCCCGTCCCCGGAAAAAGGTTCGATTGACGGTGAATCGATACCGATGCACTTTGCACCGGCACGTGCAAGGGCCGCCGCGCACCCGGGGGAGAGCCCGGGGTAGTCCTCGAGAAACGTCTCCTCGCCCGAGTACCACGTCTTGAAAAGGACCCTCTCTGCACCAATACTTACATTACCTGGAGTGTCGATGGCCGAACCCTTCCCCGGGACCTCGATCACCCTGCATCTCCCAATGAGGTTTTCGGGCGGGATCATATCGACGGATGCAGCACCCCTGATGTAGTGCGAGGGGGCATCGACGTGAGTGCCGCTGTGCGTGGACATGCGGAGGTCCGATAGGAGGTACTTCCCCCTGTCCTCCTGCCGGAACGCGGGCTCCATGTCCCCGGGATAGACGGCCATCCCCTCCCTCATGGGGCGCGTCACGTCGTACCATGCCATGTTCCCTAGCCCTCCCAGCCGTGCTCCCCGACGAGCGGGACGAAGACGACTCCGCCATAGGACGTCCTGGTGATCTCGCCCCCCCTCTTCTCGAGTCTCACGAGCTCCTGGACGTCACGGCCTCCGACCGGTGCGACCAGGCGCCCGCCCTCTGCAAGCTGGTCCACGAGGGGACCTGGGACTGCCGGTGCTGCCGCGGTGACGATGATGCCCTGGTAGGGTGCACCCTTGGGATAGCCGAGGGTCCCGTCCCCCACGATGACATGGACGTCCGGGATGCCCGCCCTCCGGAGGTTCTCCTCGGCGATCCTCGCGACCTCCGGTATCCGCTCGATGGAAAAGACCTCGGCACCGAGGGTCACGAGGATCGCGGCCTGGTACCCGCTCCCTGCACCCACCTCGAGGACGCGGTCGCCCGGGGAGACGGAGAGGAGCTCGGTCATCAGGGCGACGATGTAGGGCTGGGATATGGTCTGCCCGTGACCGATGGGCAGGGGGTGGTCCCTGTACGCGGCACCCTCGAACCCGGCCGGGACAAAGAGGTGGCGCGGCACCTTCCGCATCGCGTCGAGGACGTTCCGGTCGCAGATGCCCCGGGCTGCTATCTGGTTTTCGACCATCGCCTCCCTCTCCTTCTCGTACGGGTCCCCTGCCAGGACAATCACCTCCTCCCGGAAGATCTATCCATTCTTGCCACGATGCCCCATTCCCCTCCAAGGTGCGAGTCTCCTGGGCAGGGAAGCCCGGGCGCGTCCCTAGAACCCGCTCTTCTCGGCAGAGTCAATTGCGGCATCGATCTGTGCCTGGAGTGCCTCGGGGAGGCCGGCTATCTTCACGTCCAGGAACCCCCGGATGATGGTCGCGGTCGCCACGTCCTCGTCGAGCCCGCGGGACATCAGGTACTCGATCTCTTCGCGGGCGATCTTCCCGACGGCCGCCTCGTGCGAGAGCTCGGTGTCCACGACGCTGCCCTTGATCTCGGGGATGGCATGGATGACACCGTCACGCAGGATGAGCCCCCTGCACTCGATGTGCCCCCTCGTGTCAGGAGACGCCCCCTCGATCATCCCCCTCGAGATGATCGTCCCTCCCGTCGTGATCGCCCGCGTGGTGAGCTCGGCGCTCGATCCCTCGGCAGTCAGTCGTGCGACAGAGCCGAGGTCCATGAAAGATCCTGGCGTGCAGACGACGATGCTGCTGAAGCGTCCAACCGCGTTCCTGCCTGCCAGTTCCACGGAGGGTGCCATCTGGACCTTCCTGACAGGCTGCATGCAGACGTAGTTCGAGATGAACACCCCGTCCTCCTCGACGCGGGTGGCGCTCCGGGGAAAGACGCTGATCTGTTCGCCCCAGTTGTGGATCATCGTGGAGGTTATGCGGGCGCCCCGGCCCACGTAGAACTCGCTCACCCCGATGTGCGACCCGGTCTTCGTGTAGGAGGCGCTGGCGCAGCCGGATATGACGTGGAGCTCCGCGCCCTCCTCGGCGATGATGATGTTGTGCACGTGCTGGACCGGTGTCCTGGCCAGGAATAGGCATGCCTGGAGGGGGTAAACCGTCTTGCTCCCCTTGTGGGCGATGATCGCAAAGCCCCGCGGTTCCGGCTGGTCTGCGACGTACTGCGTATACTTGTCCTTGTCCTTCTTCACGAGGTTCCAGGAATAGCCGGAGAGCCAGTCGTACTTCCGGAGCGCCTCGGCGATGGGGAGGACTTCGACTCCCTCGTTGAGCGACTTCCACTGCTTTATCTCCTGGTCGACCTGGAAGAAGCTCCCCGACCTGTTCTTCATCTCCACCTCGAGGCCGGTCAGGGTCAGCCTCTCCCTGTCCTCGGGGGAGAGGTCGGTCATCTGACCTAGATCTTCTGGCATGC